>NZ_JAMYOT010000017.1:0-131146 GCF_040320005.1 Mesorhizobium sp. M0816
TGGCAAGGATTTCGGCCATAGGTCGTTCCTCCTCTATTCCGGATCGGAGATCGACTAATCTAGTATGCCGTCTCACTTCGTCCAACTCCCTCGTCCGCTTCTGCCATAATGAATGGGCTGTTGCCAGAAACGCCACGTCGCGTTCATACATGCAGGGCGCAAACCGGGAGACTGAAATGCCCGCCCACAGCAATCTCAAGCCGGTGCTGACGGCTGCTGATGTCAACGCGCTGATGGCGACCGTTTTCCCGCAACTCAACGACCAGTTCACCTTCTACGAGGCGTTGGAGGTGTTTCCAGGCGGCTGTGTCGTGCGACTCAATGCCGACGAGCGCCATTTGCGTCCCGGCGGCACCGTGTCGGGTTCGGCGCTGTTCACGCTGGCCGACATAGGCGGCTATGTCTGCGTGCTCTCGCATGCCGGACCGGATGCGCTTTCGGTCACCACCAGTCTCAACATCAATTTCGTCCGCAAGGCCGAGGCCGGGCCGATCGACGGCCATTGCCGCATCCTCAAGCTCGGCAAGAGCCTGATGGTGTTCGATATCGACATCGTCGCCGGCCCGGAGGGACACACGGTAGCGCACGCAACGGGCACCTATTCGATCCCGCCAAAGCGGATTGGAGATGCGGTAAAATAATACCTTATGCTCAAATCGTTGTTTTTGTTTGATTTTACCCTAGAGATGGTTTTTCCCGCGCCTTGACGCAGTCGCCGTCCTCTCCTATAAGCCCTCACGGAGCAGCGGCCCGCAAAGGCCGCCGTTTTGTTATTGGCGGCGGGCAAGCGCCTTTCGCCAATCCAAGCAACAAGAAACGCCTTCTTTTGAAGGTCCGAACCGAAAGCAACAATCCATGGCAACCTTTTCGCAGAAGCCTGCGGATGTGGTGAAGAAGTGGGTGCTGATCGACGCCGAGGGTCTCGTCGTCGGCCGTCTCGCCACTGTCATCGCCAATCATCTTCGCGGCAAACACAAGCCCACCTTCACCCCGCACGTCGACGACGGCGACAACGTCATCGTCATCAATGCCGACAAGGTGGTGTTCACCGGCAAGAAGTTCACCGACAAGGTCTATTACTGGCACACCGGCCACCCCGGCGGCGTCAAGGAGCGCACCGCGCGCCAGCTGCTCGAGGGTCGTTTCCCCGAACGTGTCGTCGAGAAGGCCGTCGAACGCATGATCCCGCGTGGCCCACTCGGCCGTCGCCAGATGAAGAACCTCCGCGTCTATGCAGGCACGGAACATCCGCATGTCGCCCAGCAGCCCGTCGTCCTCGACGTGGCCAAGCTGAACGCCAAGAACAAGAAGGTTTCGTAAGATGGCTGAGCTTTCCTCGCTCGCAGAACTCGGAGCTGCCACCGGCAATACCAACACCCAGCCGGCCGCACCCGTCCACGTCCAGAAACTCGATAAGTCGGGCCGCGCCTACGCCACCGGCAAGCGCAAGAACGCCATCGCCCGCGTCTGGGTGAAGCCCGGCTCCGGCAAGATCGTCGTCAACGACAAGGTGTTCGCCGAATATTTCGCGCGTCCGGTGCTGCAGATGATCCTCAACCAGCCGATCATCGCCGCCAATCGCGCCGGCCAGTACGACATCGTTGCCACCGTCATCGGCGGCGGCCTTTCCGGCCAGGCCGGTGCCGTGCGCCACGGCATCTCCAAGGCGCTGACCTATTACGAGCCGGCGCTGCGCGCCGTGCTCAAGAAGGGTGGCTTCCTGACCCGCGACAGCCGCGTCGTCGAGCGCAAGAAGTACGGCAAGGCGAAGGCCCGCCGCTCCTTCCAGTTCTCGAAGCGTTAAACAGAGATCTGTTTTCTAGATTTTTTCAGGGGGCTGCGTATTCGCAGCCCCCTTTTCTTTGTCGACATAGCAATCCCGCATCTTCAGGTGACCCGACGTAATATTAGTAGTATCTTAATTACTGGCGCGTTCCAGATCCCAGGGCAGCAGCCAACTCCACAGAGCGGGAGCTGTGCACGTTGCGACGCGCCGGTAACCCGACGCTCGCGAAGGAGGAGGCAATGCGCATCCATTCCAGCAGTGTGTTTCTGGCAGCTGTCGCCGCCACTTGGGCATTCGCCGCGCCTGCGGCCGACAAAAGCGACGAGCAGCTGATCGAGAATGCGATTACAGCGGCACCGGCGGCTGTCGGCAAAAACGCCGCTGTCGTGAATTGGGAGATGAAAACGTTGAGGAAGGGCACCAACGGTTTCACTTGCATCCCGGACGACCCGGGCACTCCCGCCGACGACCCAATGTGCACGGATGAGAACGGGATGGCGTGGATGCACGCGATCATGTCCAAGAAGGAGCCGCCTGCAGGAAAAGTTGCTTTCGCCTACATGCTAAAAGGAGGCGATGCGGCCAGCAATACCGACCCCTTTGCAACCAAGCCGCCGGAGGGGGCCGAATGGCTGCATGATGGTCCGCACGTGATGGTCATGAACGCACCAGACATGATGGCCTTGTATCCCCACGAGCCGAACCCCACACAGCCATACGTCATGTTCCCCGACACGCCCTACGCGCACCTGATGATTCCAGTCAAATAGATCAAGCAAGACCTGCCGCGAAGCATAGTGGCGGGTCACCTGAGAGAAGGGAGCGCGCTTATTTTCGGGCGCGGCTCTCCCGGGTGTCAGGGCTGGCCGGCGGACGCCTTGATGAAGTCAATGAACGCCCGCAACGGTGCCGGCACGAGGCGCCGGCCGGGATAGTAAAGGAACGGCCCGGAGAAGCTCTGCCACCAGGGTTCAAGCAGCGGTTCGAGCGCTCCGCTCTCGAAGTGAGGACGTAGCCAATCCTCGAACAGGCTGATGATGCCCGTGCCGGCGATGGCTGCATCGACTTTGAGGTCAGTCGCCCCGCCCAGGGTCACGAGAAGCGGCCCCGTCGGGTCGACCCGCACCACCTCGCCGTCGCGCTCGAATTCCCACGGCGGCATCGCACGGCTGGCAAAGCGGCCGCGCAGGCAGGCGTGGCCGAGCAGGTCGCGCGGGTGTTGCGGCCGGCCATGACGATCCAGGTAGGCCGGGCTGGCGGCGGTGGCGAAGCGCTGCACGCGCGGTCCGATCGGCACAGCGATCATGTCTTGCTCCAGCCGCTCCTCATAGCGAATGCCGGCGTCGCACCCCGCCGCCAGCACATCGACGAAGCTCTCCTCCGAGATCACCTCCAACCGGATGCCTGGATAGGCGGCGAGAAAAGGCGGAACGATGCTGGGCAGTACCAGCCGCGCCGCGCTGACCGGCACATTGAGGCGCAACGTACCTGCCGGCCTGTCGCGAAAGCCGTTCACTACATCGAGGGCCGACTCCACCTCGGTCAAGGCAGGACCGAGCCGCGCCAGCAGGCCTTCGCCGGCTTCCGTCAGGACAACGCTGCGGGTCGTCCGGTTGAGCAGCCTGACACCGAGCTGCGTCTCCAGGCGCCGCACCGCCTCGCTCAAGCCGGACGCACTGCCGCCGCTGGCGCGTGCCGCATCCCGAAAACCTTTGGCGCGCGCTACGGCCACGAAGGCGTTCAGGTCCCCGAGATCAATCTGCATTGTTCGTCATTCCGCACAGCCCGTGCGAATTGTACCCAATTATCATGAGATCGGACAGCGTCTATCTGTGCACCGTTCCTGAAGGAGAAAGACCATGTCCAGCGTCGACCAGTCCGGCACATTCATCCTCGGCGACCGCAAGGTGAGACGGCTCGGCTACGGCGCCATGCAGCTCGCAGGGCCAGGCGTCTTCGGCCCACCAAAGGACCACGACGCGGCATTGGGCGTACTGCGCGAAGCCGTTGCACAAGGCGTCAACCACATCGACACCAGCGACTTCTATGGCCCGCACGTGACCAACCTGTTGATCCGCGAAGCGCTCGCACCCTATCCCGACGACCTCGTTATCGTCACCAAGATCGGCGCCCGACGCGGCACGGATGGCTCATGGCTGCCGGCCTTCTCGGCAGAAGAGCTGACACAGGCGGTGCACGACAATCTGCACAATCTCGGACTCGACGTGCTGGAGGTGGTCAACCTTCGGGTCATGTTCGACGCGCATGGCCCCGCCGAAGGGTCGATCGAGGCGCCGCTTGCGACGCTCGCCGGGCTCCAGCGACGGGGCCTCGTGCGGCACATCGGGCTGAGCAACGTCACCGCTGCACAGATCGCCGAAGGCCGCAGGATTTGCAGGATCGTCTGCGTGCAGAACCAGTACAATCTGGCGCATCGGGGCGACGATGCCTTGATCGACGATCTGGCCCGCGACGGCATCGCCTATGTGCCGTTCTTCCCGCTTGGCGGCTTCAACCCGTTGCAGTCGTCGACCTTGTCCAAGGTCGCCGCACGCCTCGGCGCCACGCCCATGCAGGTCGCGCTCGCCTGGCTGCTTCGCCGCGCGCCCAACATTCTTCTGATCCCCGGCACGTCTTCCGTCGCGCATCTGCGAGAGAACCTCGCCGCTGCCGACCTCGAACTGTCGGACGATGTCATCAAGGAGCTGCATGGTATGGCAATGGCGGCCTGCGGGTAGATTACCGAAGGCAGTGACGAGCCAATCTCCCCCAAGTGGGTTCCCTTGCGGGGGAGATGGCCGGCAGGACAGAAAGGGCGCGAAGGCGCGCGACCTTACAGGCGGGACAGCCGAAGCGCTGAAGGATAGTCGCATTTTTCTGCCACCACGCCACATTTTGTTCTTGCTTTGTGCCGGCAGCTATGCTACTAATCTGGGTATGGTGCTGATTGGCGCCGACGACCCGCCTACCTGGCGGGTTTTCTGTTTCTGGATTCCTTCGAAAGTTTTGGCGCTGCCGGCCTGGGGCCGGCGGGACAGCGCCCTCCTCTGCCCCCGGGCATCTTCCCCACATGAGGGAGATCGCAATTCTCGCCGCGCCGGTCTAGTTGATGCTGGCCGTGTTGGCCGGCTCGGCCGGGCGCTTCCCACCGGCATAGGGCACGCGAAAACCGTTCGCCGCCAGCCAACCGATGGCGGCCTTCGGTTCGTCGGTCTGGATGATGGTGGCGCCTCGCTCGACCCAGAAGCCATAAGTCTCGCGCGGCAGGCTGGCCGCAACCGCCAACTCGTCGCCGCGACCGCCAGCGAGGAAGCCGCCCGGCTTGTTGACGATGGCATAGGTGTCGGCCCAGATGTGCCAGTCGCCCCTCACCGCCAGCGCGCGCATGCGCGGGCTGAACAGCGGGCCGCCGGTCTCGGTCAGTGTCTCTGATCCCATGCGCCAGTTGATCATCTCGACCGCGCGCATCGGGAAGGCCCGGCTCACTTTCTCGGCAAACATGGCGTCGCGAACCGCGTCATCGGCGATAATCGGCATGAACTGGAAGCCGCTGCCGATCGCGTCCATGGCGGCCTTGACACTAGCAATCCGCTCCGCATTCCACAGGTTCTCCTTGACGATCACCTGTTCGGCCATGCCGAGGTCGCGCGCAACCGCGACCATGCCGACGAGGCTTTCGGTATCGAGCTTGTTGTCGAGATTGATGAGGATCCTGTCCCTGGTCGTCATCAACATCTCGCGCAACGTCGAGACCGTCTCGCCCGTAACGGCGCCGGTGCCTTCGATCACCAACCAGCAAGTCTTGAGTTCGGCCATCGTGCGGTTGACCACCTCACCCTTGCAATTCGTCGTGCGGTCGAGCCAACTGTCATGCATGACGACGAATTGTCCGTCCTTCGAGCGCCTGATATCGACCTCGACGATTTCGGCGCCCATTGCGATCGACGCCTCGACGGCGGCGATCGAATTTTCGGGATAGAGCGTCTTGCCGGATTGCATGCCGCCGGCGCGGTGCGCGGCCACTATCACATGGTCGCGCCATTGGTTGGCGTGCTCGAAGCGGTCGAGGATCTGCCTGGCGCGCGTTTCGCCTGCCGAGGCCTGGCCAAGGGAGAGCGCCAGCGCCGCGGAAAGCAGAAGGCTCAGCCAAATCGTTCGCATGAGACAGGTCATTCGCACGAGAATCGCTCCGTACCGGGATCGCACCCCGGTTAAGCGATGCCCGTGACAGGCAGGTGAACGAAGCCGGCTTGCAAAATGCCGGAAAATCAGGTCAGCGCCGGCCGAAGCAGTCTTCGGCGGCTACTTTCGGCTGCTTGCCAGGCAATCTCCTGGCGAGCCATGCCGGGTTCGCCTGGCGAGCAAGGATTTGTGACCGGATCGAATGGCCATGATCCTCCGCAGGGGTCGCAATTCTGAGAATTATGTCCAATAAGGTTGCGCGTCGACGCACAGGAGATCGCTTCATGCCGCCAAGGACCATCGATCATGCCTTCACCACCCGCTCCAGGACGGGTGCGTCGTTCGAGCCGACCTATGCCGGCGCCCTGTCGTTCATGCGGCGCAAATATTCGAAGGACGTGAAGGACGCCGATGCGGTGGTGTGGGGCATTCCCTTCGACGCTGCGGTCACCAATCGGCCGGGCGCCCGTTTCGGACCGCAGGCAATCCGCCGCGCCTCGGCCATCCTCGACAACGATCCGCAATATCCGTTTTCGCGCGATCTGTTCGAACAGCTTGCCGTGGTCGATTATGGCGACTGCCTGCTCGACAGCGGCAATCACCAGAAGACGCCTGCCACGATCGAACGCGAAGCGGCGAAGATCCTGAAATCCGGCGCCTTTCTGCTGTCACTCGGTGGCGATCACTTCGTCACCTGGCCGCTGCTCAAGGCGCATGCCGCCATCCATGGCCCGCTGGCTCTGGTGCAGTTCGACGCACACCAGGACACCTGGCCCGACGACGGCAAGCGCATCGATCACGGCTCCTTCGTCGGCCGTGCAGTCAAGGAGGGCATCATCGACCCCGACCGGTCGATCCAGATCGGCATCCGCACCCATGCGCCCGACACGTTCGGCATCAAGATCCTGTATGGCCATGAAGTGGAGGAAATGCGTGCGTCCGACATCGCCTATGCCATCGTCGACCGTACGGGCGGCAAGAAGACCTACGTCACTTTCGACATCGATTGCCTGGACCCGGCTTTTGCGCCCGGCACCGGAACGCCGGTCGCGGGAGGCCCGTCTTCGGCAAAGATCCTGTCGGTGCTGCGCCAGATCAACCAGCTCGATATCGTCGGCGCCGACGTCGTCGAGGTTGCGCCAGCCTATGATCACGCCGATATAACGGCGATTGCCGGCTCGATGGTGGCCATGCACTATCTTGGGCTGTTGGCGGAACGAAAGGCCCGACTCGAAGAAATGAACCAGGGCAATCACGGCGTTGCCGGATTGAATCAGGCAAGCGGCATATAGCTTTGAGATAACAGGAATTTTGGCAAGCAATGAAACCGAAAATCTTCATCGACGGCGAGCACGGCACCACCGGTCTGCAGATAAGGGCGCTGCTTGCCGAGCGTGGCGACCTGGAAATCATCTCCATCCCGACCGAGCGCCGCAAGGAAACGGCAGCGCGCGCCGAGTTCCTCAACGCTGCCGATGTCGCGATCCTCTGTCTGCCGGACGCAGCCGCCAAGGAAAGCGTTTCGCTGATCGCCAATGACACCACCAAAGTGATCGACGCCTCGACGGCCCATCGTGTCGCCGATGGGTGGGAATATGGTTTCGCCGAAATGGACAAGGACCAGGCGAAAAAGATCGCTTCGGCGAAGCGCGTCGCCAATCCGGGCTGCTGGCCGCAAGGACCAATCGCGACGCTGCGGCCGCTGATTGCGGCGGGGCTGCTGCCGGCCGATTTTCCGGTCACCGTCAACGGCATTTCCGGCTATTCCGGCGGCGGCCGGCCGATGATCGAGGATTATGTCGCCAAGGGCGAGGATGCGCCGGAATTCCTGCCCTACGGACTGACGCTGCAGCACAAGCACGTGCCGGAGCTCAGGACCTATGCCAGGCTTTCGCACGATCCGATCATGCAGCCGGCAGTCGGCAATTTCGCGCAAGGCATGATCACGGTGGTGCCGCTGCAACTTGGCGGCCTCGACCATGTGCCGACCGGCGCCGAGCTTCACGCGGCGATCGCCGATCATTTCGCTTCCATCGATGGCGGCGTGGTCGAGGTGGCGCCGTATCTGCATCAGGAACGCATGCCCGACATCGATCCGGAGATCTACAACGGCACCAACCGGATGAAGCTCTACGTCTTCGCCAATGACGATCGAGCTCAGGCGCTGCTGCTTGCCGTCTACGACAATCTCGGCAAGGGCGCCTCGGGCGCCGCTGTGCAGAACATGGATCTGATGCTCGGCCTTTGAATGGATGCGCCGAGATTTCCAAAGCGCTGGAAGGTCGGCGCGCCGGAGCTCATTGCCGAAACGTTCGGTAGCCGCATCTGGAAAGGTGCTCGCGAGGACGGCTCACCGGCAATCGTCAAGGATCTAGGCTGTAGTGACAATTTAACGGCTTGGGTTTGGAAGGTGAGGTTCTACGCGACGATCAGTGGGAGCGGATCGAGCCATTTGTGTACCAACATAACTACGACAGGATCGCTTACAAAAACCGCTGGGGCATCGAGGCTTTCTTCGCCAAGCCCAAGCAGTGGCGGCGCATCGCAGCGCGCTACGACAAAATCGCCGCCAACTTCCTCGGCTTCGTCAAGCTCGCTGCCATCATGCTCCGGCTCAAATGATTAAATTTTCACTACAGCCTAGAGTTGCTCTTGGCCAGCCAGCCTTCGCAGCGACAGGCTTCGACCTTCGTGCTGTATTGACGGTGATTCAGAGGATTAGACCCTCAAAGCCCGCAATTATATCGCGTATGGACCAGTATCTGAGAGTGCGCGGGTTCGGCTGTGAGGCCGTTGAGATTGTCCTTGATCCAGCGAGCGGCTGCGCCCAGTTCGCTAACGAAATCGTGCGAAATCACATAATCCATGATGCCTGCCTCGAGCAGGTTACGGGAATGGTTCGTCAGTTCGTGGCCAACGAATACCGTCTCGTGCGCTTTGCCGGCCATCTCCAGAGCCTTTGCCACACCCCGGTTCGCTCCGGCCACATTGTAGATCGCGGCAGGGTGACCATTTGCCTCGAAATAGCGCGTCAGCTGCTCGCACGTGGTTTCGGGTCGGTCATCCGAGATCACGCGCTCTTCAATCTTCAGATAGGGAAAATCCGACCGTAGCACCCTGCGAAAGCCCATCTCACGCTCCTGCTGGCAGCGAAACGGTACGCTCATGACGATCAGGATATTGTTGCGCTCCCTCGGCAGGGCATTGCCGATCAGCAGCGCGGCGACGCTGCCAGCGGCGTACTGATCATTGCCGACATAAACCGAGCGGCGCGAACTCGGCAGATCCGTCGTCAGGCATATTACGGGAATCCCGATGGTTCGCAGCTTGCGGATCGCGCGGTTGATGGCCGGATGCTCGCGGGCGATGATCACCACGCCGTCCATTCCCTCGCCGCGCTGCTCGATCTGCCGCGCGAATGAGGCGGGCTCAACCTCACTGGTGCTCACATAAACGCCGTCGATCTCGATGCCCGCGAGCGTGCGATTGGCCTCAGCTGCGGCCGAAGCCATCGCGGCGTTGAACGTCTCACCGGAATCGCAGATCAGCAGGATGCGGAGCGGAACGTCGCGCTCCTTGCTTTCGCTGCTAAGCTTTTCCACCGCCGCCAGCACGCGCGCTCTTGTCTTGTCCCGGACGCCGCCTCGGCTGTTCAGGACCCTGTCCACAGTCGCTGGGCCCACTCCGGCAAGTGCGGCGATATTTTGGATCGTAGGACCTTTCCAAAGCCTGCCCTGGGTGCCGTCGGTCACTGGAATCTCCTATACTTGATGCAAAACGCATCATTCAGGAAAATTGAGATGCTCGCAACCACAATGTTTTGAATGGCTTACGTAGACTTTGTGCCGCGCAGCAAATTTTGATGCTATTCGCATCACTAATGACCAATCACGCAGCTTGAATGATGTTGTTTCAATCGGGAATACTTGCATCGTTAAACGGAGGGAGGAGCCCCATGAATATCAAGAAATTGGCGATGCTAACGGCCGTGTTGGCCGCCAGTGTGGTTGCAGGCACAGCGGGTGCGCAAGACAACGACAAGCAGTACCGCTTCGTCATGGTCTCGCACATTGGATCGAACGATCCCAACATGAACTGGCTGACATTGTCGCTGAAGGAGTTCGAGAAGAAATATCCAAACGTGAAGACGGAATACATCTCAACCAACAACTATTCAGTCCAGGAGCATGTCCGCCTTCTCGAGCAAGCGATTGCAACGCATCCTGATGGCATCGCGGTACCAATCGTCAGCTCGGACGCGTTCGAAGGCCCCCTGCGCAAGGCGATCGACGAAGGCATTCCAGTCGTTGCCTTCAACATCCCGGATAGTCGGCCAGCTGGTGAGCGCATCCCCTACCTGACCTACGTCGGCGGTGATGAGTATTTGACGGGCAAGAAGCTCGGCGAATACGCGATCGAACAGGCCAAGGAAGCCAAAATTCCGCAACCCAAGCATGTCGTCTGCGCCAGCCACGATTCAGCCCACCAGGGTCTCAAAGCCCGCTGCAAGGGCATGAAAGATGCAATGGCGGCCGTTGGCGCCAAGTTCGACGAGTTGTTCATCGGTGCCGAGCCGGCCGGCGCACGCAACGCGCTGCAGTCGTTCCTGCAGGCCAATCCCGACACGAACTATATCTTCACTGTAGCCGGCTGGTCCGCACCCTGGGCTTGGAGCGTCGCCAACGAGATGAAGCTCGATCCCGATGTCGACGATAAGGGTATGACCATCCTGACGGTCGACGAGGGCCCAGTCTCGATTGAAGGCGTCCGAGCCGGCCACCTTCTGGCGACCAACAGCCAGGGCTTCTGGCTCCAGGGTTACGAGCCGATGGAATGGCTCTACTGGAACAAGAAATTCGGCTACGCGCCGCAGAGCGGCATCCTGACCGGGCCGGTCATCATCAACAAGGACAACGCCGATCAATGGGCCAAGCAGGTCCGGGCCGTGTTCGGTGACAAGGCCTACGACGAACAGAACACCTGGTAAGGGTTCCTCCCGAGAGGGGCGGCTTATTTCCTCGGGGAGTGGCCGCCCCTTCTTTATCCGCTTACAGCAGGTCCCGGAACAGCGGAACAAAACTGAATGAAACACCTTGTTCGCAGCCAGGGTTTTGGCGCGGTCATCGGCGTCGCGGTCATGCTTGCCGTCTTTACGCTTGTCGACTTTTCCGGCTGGTGGACGGTTCAGACCGTGTCGAACGTGACCCAGTTCGCATCAATCCTCGCCTTCGTCACGATGGGCGAGGCACTGGTCATCATGACCAAGGAAATCGACCTGTCGGTGGGTTCGGTCTACGGGCTGGCGGGCGTTTCCTTCATCACCCTGGAGCCACCACTTGGCGTCCCCGGTTCGCTGCTCGTGGCGCTTATCATTGCGGCGCTTGCCGGCTTGGGCCAGGGCATTGCCGTGGTCAAGGGGCAGTTGCCGTCAATGATCGTAACCCTGGGCGGCCTCTTCATCGCGCGCGGCATCATCTATGTCTGGACGGGCGGATCGGTGCACAATTTCTCTCCCGACGCGCGCGCCCATCCGCTGACACGAGTTCTGGGCGGTGAGTTGTTCGGCGTCGAAGCCGCGATCTTCTGGATTGTGGCGATTGCGGCGCTTCTCGGCCTAATGTTGTGGGCAACGCCGTTCGGAAACCGACTGCTTGCGACCGGGGGCGGGCGGGAAAGCGCCGAATCGCGAGGTGTTAGGACCGAAAGGGTCAAGATCGTCACTTTCGTACTCTGCTCGCTGCTGGCTGGCTTTGCCGGCATCCTGACCTTGTGCAACCAACCGCAGACCCACGTGACGCTTGGCGAGAACATGGAGCTTGAGGCAATCTCCGCTGCGGTCATCGGCGGCTGTCTGCTCACCGGTGGGCGCGGTTCGATCCTGGGCGCCATCCTGGGCGCACTCATCGTGGTGAGCTTCCGCTACGAGCTGATTGCGCTCGGAGCGCCATCGTCCTGGTACATCACCTTCGTCGGCGTCGTGCTCATCGCGGCGGTCATCTTCAATCAGAGTCTGGCCCGGCGCCTCGGGCACAGCGTTTGACACGGGAGCGCGCCCGAATGACGAACGATCATCCCCTCATCCAGGTCAAGAACCTCGACCTTTATTTCGGCGCCTTCCATGCGCTCAGGAACGTCTCCGTCGACTTCCACGCAGGTGAGCTGGTGGGCCTCGTCGGGGACAACGGCGCCGGCAAGACGACGCTGATCCGTGTCCTATGCGGCATTCATGCGCCAACTTCCGGGGAGGTCTTCTTCGATGGCAGGAGGGCTGAGAAGTTCCATCCCAAGCTCGCCATAGATCAAGGCATCGAGACCATCCAACAGTCGGTGGGACTTTGCGACAATCTGTCGATCGCCCGCAATTTCTATCTCGGGCGGGAGCCGGTGAAGCGCATCCTCGGCATTCCCTTTCTGGATTTCGCGCTGATGCGCGAGAAGTCGGCCCGCGTCATCCGGCAGTTCGGACTTCGCGACAACGTATCTACTGACGATGAGGTGGAACGCCTGTCGGGCGGTGAGCGCCAGTCGGTCAAGATCGGCCGGGCGGTCGAATTCAAGAACCGCGTCGTCATCATGGACGAACCGACCAATCACCTGTCGGTACGCGAACGCGAACACGTCAACGAGCTTGCCGTGCAGCTCAAGGAACAGGGCCTGCTAGTGATCTACATCACCCACGACATCTTCCAGGTCCACAAGCTCGCGGACCGCATCGTCATCATGGAGAACGGCTCGAAGGTCGCCGACGCGTCCACTGATGCGATGACGGCCGAGGAGCTGGAGGAAGTTATCCGTCAGGGCGGCCGTGTGGTCGAGAAGCGGGAGACGGCCTGATGGCTTTGTCGGCCGCCAAACCCCTGATACGGCGTCACGCCGAGGTCGGCATCTTTCTTATCGGCGCGGTCTTGGTCATCCTGTTCGCGTCGACATCGGATGGTCGATGGGCCAACCTCTACAACATCGGGACGATCGTCCAGGTGACGGCCACACTTGGCCTGATGAGCCTGGGGGTGGCACTGGTCATCGGAACGGGCGAGATCGACATTTCCGTCGGCTCGACGTTTGGCATGGGCGCGCTGGCCTATCTGTGGCTCGCAGCACATGTCGATCCGCTGGCCGCAGCCGCCGCCGCGATCATCGTGGGTGCGGCCATAGGCCTACTGAATGGGCTGCTCGTGACCCGGACCGGCACGCCGTCCCTCATCGTCACGCTTGGGACGCTGATGATCTTTCGAGGCATTGCAATCGCGCTGACCGAGGGGTTCTCATTCTCCATTCCCTATGCCGCGCGCAAGGGATGCAGCTATTTCCTGCTCGGCGGTGACGATTTCCTCGACTTCAACACCGCGCTCTACTGGCTGATCGCCGTAGTCGCCGTCCTACTGGTGATGTTGAAGGCGACGCCTTTCGGCAACCGGCTGCTCGCCGTCGGCGGATCGACAGAAAGCGCTCACTCCCGTGGCGTCCGCGTCGGTCGCATCAAGCTGTCCGCGTTCGTCCTGTGCGGAATGCTGGCGGCGTTCGCCGGCACGCTGGAGGCCGGCAAGCTCGGTTTCGCGGACGGGTCGATGGGTCGTCTCATGGAATTGCAGGCGATCGCCTCCTGCGTGCTTGGCGGGTGCGTGCTGGCCGGCGGCCGCATATCGCTTCTTGGAGCGCTGATGGGAGCATTCGTGCTGTCGTCCATCCAATCGTATCTCGTCGTGATGGGCGTGCAGCCGCAATGGTTCGTGCTGATCCTCGGGGTGATCGTGGTACTCGCGGCCTATGGCGACAAGTCTCTTCGCCAATGGGCCCTCAGAAGATGAAAGCAGCAGCATGACCGTTAGAATTGCGATCGTTGGGGCCGGCATCATGGGGGCCGACCATGCCCGGATCGTGGCGGAGGAGTTGCCCGGCGCAACCCTGCAGGTCGTATGCGACGCCTCACCCGAGCGGGCGAGGACAGTGGCGCAGGAACACGGCGCGGGAGACGTCACCACGGATCCGGTCGCGACCATCAGGCGCGGCGACGTCGATGCCGTGGTCATCGCCAGCCCCGACGACACCCACGCGCCCTTGTCGCTGGCCGCCATCGAGGCCGGCAAGCCTGTGCTTTGCGAAAAGCCACTGTCGCAGGACGCGAACGAATGCCTTCATGTGATCGAGGCCGAGGTCGCGCGCGGCCGACGCTTCGTCCAACTCGGCTTCATGCGCCGCTTCGATCCCTCCTACCGCGATCTGAAGGCGATACTGGACGATGGCTCACTTGGTCGCGCGATCATGATGCACAACTTCCACCGCAACGTGGAGGCGCCGGCGAACTTCACCGGTCAGATGGCCGTCACCAATTCGGCCCCGCACGAGTTCGACGTTGCCCGCTTTGTGCTCAGCACCGACTACAAGGCGATCTCCGTCTTCCAGCCTTCGGTCGTCCACACGACCAAGACCGGCGCGCCGGTCTTCATGGTGCTCGAGACGGACAAGGGCCAGCTCGTCAACATCGAGATCAACAACAATGCCGCCTATGGTTACGACGTTCGTGGCGAGCTCGTCGGCGAGAAGGGATCGGTCCTTCTGAATGCGCCCGTCTACACGCGCCGCAACGACCAATTGATGGCCTACGAGCGCTATGCTCCCGACTGGCGGCCACGCTTCGCGGAAGCCTACAGGCTTCAGGACAAGGCGTTCCTGGAATTCGTCCGTTCGGGCGTGTTTCCGACAGTCGCGGCCGACGCATGGGATGGCTACTGCGCCGCGCGGGTGGCGGAAGCGGGGGTCGAGGCGCTCGCGACCGGCGCGCGCGTGGGCATCGCGATGGACGCCAAACCGGATCTGTATCGACGATCGAAGCTGCCATGAAGGCAGCTGTTGCTCCGGCAGTGTCGCGGTCATGCTCGGCAAGGGTTGCAGACGCTTCAGCTAACCGACAGCCGCCAGAGGACATGGCGGCGATGAAGCAATGGATAGCCCGCAATTCTTCCAGCTTTTCCAGGGTGACGATCCGCATAGCCCGGTTCGCGCTGGAAAATCCGACCGAGGTGGCAATCGATAACGGCGCCGAGCTGGCCACTGTCGTCGGCGTCTCCCGATTAGCCGCTTTGCGTTGGCCTTGGGCTTCGAAAGCCATGCGCAGCTTCGCCGCTTCTTTCAAAGAGAAGCCATATCGCGTCAAAAAAAGGATCTATCATGAAGCTGGGTTTTGTTTCCGACAGTCTTGGAGGCATGTCGTTCGAAGCGGTTCTCGACAACGCGGCGCGCCTCGGCGTCTCGGGTGTCGAGGTGAACACCGGCGGCTGGTCGACCGCGCCGCACTTCGACCTGGCGTCGATGAAGGCGAAGCCGGAAGCGCGACGGGCTTTCCTGAAGGCGTTCGGCGACAGGGGACTTGAGATCATCGCCCTCAACGCCAATGGCAATCCCCTGCATCCCACCCAGCCGGAACAGGCCGGGTGCCTGAAGGACACGATCCGCATTGCCGGAGAAATGGGCATCAAGACCGTCTGCACCATGTCGGGCTTGCCGCCCGGACGCGAAGGCGACCTCATGCCGAACTGGGTGGTCTCCTCCTGGCCGCCCGAAACGCAGGTGATCTTGCGCTATCAGTGGGGCGAGAAGCTGCTGCCGTTCTGGGCTGAGGTCGCGGATCTGGCGAAGAAGAGCGGCGTCGAACGCATCGCACTGGAACTACATGGCAGCCAGTGTGTCTACAACGTTCCTTCGCTCCTCAAGCTTCGTGCGGCCATCGGTCCGGTGATCGGCGCCAACCTCGATCCCTCGCATCTGTTCTGGATGGGGGCGGATCCACTGATTGCAGCCGAAGCGCTGGGCGAGGCGATCTTCCACGTCCACGCCAAGGACACCATGCTTAATGCGTCGGTTCAAGCGACCACTTCGCTGCTTGAAAACGGCTCGCTGATGGACATTCCCGGCCGCAGTTGGTCGTACATCACGCTCGGCTTCGGCCATGGCGAGGAGTGGTGGCACCAGTTCTGCTACCGACTGAAGATGGCCGGCTACGACGGTTGGCTCTCTGTCGAGCACGAGGATGTGCTGCTCAACAGCCTGGAAGGGCTCGAGAAATCGATCGCTCTGCTGAGAGGCGTGATGCCTGTAGCCGCAAGCGATTTCAGCCCGCAGGCGATCTAGCTAGAGTCTAAAGCCTTTCGACGATGTGGAAAACGAGTTGCGCGGCGAGCATTTCCTCGCCTGGCGACGCGGCGAAGGTGCGGTGCGGCTGCTGGGCCGCGATGGCCACCGCATGCTGCTCGAACATGCTGGCGACAGGATGCTGTCACACCATCTTGCCGAACACGGCGACAATGCCGCCACCGCGATCGCGGCGGAGGTGATAGCAAGGTTGTTCTCGCCGTCGAAGCACCCTGCCCCGCCGGACCTCCAGCCGTTGCGGACCCGGTTTTCCAGCCTATTCAAAAAAGCGAGGGCCGATCGCGCCGCCGGCGAAAGGAGCCTGTATGTCGAAGCAGCCGAAATCGCGGAACGGCTGCTGTCCAATCCGCACGACGTGCGGCCGCTGCACGGCGACCTGCATCATGACAACATCATGCACGGTCCGCGCGGCTGGCTGGCGATCGACCCGAAGGGCGTTCTCGGCGACCCCGGCTTCGACGCCGCCAACATGTTCTACAACCCACTTGACCGGGACGATCTTTGCCTCGATCCGCGGCGGATCGCGCATATGGCGCATGTCTTTGCCGCAACGCTCGGCCAGTCGCCGCCCGCGATACTGGACCACGCCATCGCCTATGGCTGCCTGTCGGCTGCATGGCACCATGAAGATCGCAATGCGGTCGACGAAAACCGCGAACTGGCGATTGCCGCGGCAATCCGGCGGGTGCGGCTCAGCCTCTGAGAGCGATCTCGTGGGGCAGCGGGTAAGCGCCCTTGGTACCGCGCCAATGCGCGGCGGCGAAGCCGAGCAGAAACAGCGCGAATGCCTGATGCGTCAGGGCCATGTGCAGAGGCACCTGCATCAATAGCGTGCCGATGCCGATCGACGCCTGCACCACGACAATCAGGAACAGCAGCGTCGCGCGCCGGGCATGCGTCGTGCCCGGCAGGCGCCGGCGTGTCGCAATCATGTGCCAGAGCGCGACCGCGAAGATCGTGTAGGCGCCGACCCGGTGGACGAATTGCACCGTCTTCGGGTTTTCGAAGAAATTGCGCCATGCCGGCTCCAGCAGCAGCAGGTCGCCGGGGACCAGCTTGCCGTCCATCAGCGGCCAGGTGTTGTAGCTCAAGCCGGCGTCTAGCCCTGCGACCAGCCCGCCGAGATAGATCTGGACCAGCGCCAGCAGCACCAGGAAGCCGGCCAGACGTTGCGTCGAGCGGTCGGCGGCAGGTTCCGAGTGCGGCGCCAGCCCACGCGCGACCACCATGGTCGCCGTGAAGATCAGCGCCGCCAGCGTCAGATGCGTCGCCAGCCGATATTGGCTGACCGAAACCCGGTCAACCAACCCGGACGCCACCATCCACCAGCCTATCGCGCCCTGCAGAGCGCCGAGAAGGAGGATGCCCGACAACTTCGTGCCGAGGCCCCGCTCGATGCGGCGCGTCGCCCAGAAGAACAGCAGCGGCAGGGCGAAGACCACGCCGACACTACGCGCCAGGATGCGGTGCACCCATTCCCACCAGAAGATCGATTTGAACGCCTCGATGCTCATGCCGTTGTTGAGTTCGGCATATTGCGGGGTCTGCTGGTAGCGCAGGAACTCCTCCTGCCACTCGGCATCATTGAGCGGCGGGATGACGCCGTGTATCGGCTGCCATTCGGTGATCGACAGGCCGGAATTGGTGAGCCTTGTAGCGCCGCCGACCAGTACCAGCGCAAACAGCACCAGGAGCACGACATAGAGCCAACCGCGTACCAGCGCGCGGTTGCGAAGGTCGCGATCGCGGGCGGCGAAAGGCGCGGCATCGGATATGGCAGCAGCCATGGATTTGTCCCGGCAGTTGAAGTCGCGGATTGGTGAACCATCGCAACCCGGCTTGCAAGACCGGACAGCGCGGCACGCCGTCGCGCCGTTTCTGGCGGGTTGCGCGTATTGGCTGTTCGGCCTAAGCGATAGCGATCAACGAGATCGCGCCATGCCCATTCGCCTGAAAAAGTTGATCGGAAGCTTCCTGCTGGTAGTGCTGGTCATAGTCTATGCGCTGGTCGCCTCGATCGTGGCGGTCGCCCAATTGTCGCAGTCCGGGCCGCTGGCGCACTTCATCTTCTTCCTGCTCAGCGGGCTTTTGTGGGTGCTGCCGGCGATGGGCATCATCAAATGGCTGATCCTGGAGCCGCGGCCGAAGGGGCGAGGCAACAGTTAGATCGTCACCACCGTCTTGCCGGCATTGGCCAGCGGCGTCGTCACACCCGACAACATTGTTCGGACGTGGGCGACGCTCTGATAGCGGCCATTGACCGAAATGCGCGGCAGGGCGTGCAGGAAGCCGGCATGCTCGGCGCGGAGTATGCCGTGGCGGGTCGTCACCGCCGAGGCATAGCCGGCATCGCGGACTAGGCCTACTTCGCGGCGGCCGACGGCACTGGCATAACCGTAGGGATAGGCGAAATGGCGCGGCTCCTCGCCGAGTTTGGCCTGCAATATGCGCTTGACGTCGCCGATCTCATGTCGCGCATCGCTCTCGGAAAGCCGCTTCAGATTGCAGTGATTGACGCTATGTGCGCCGATCGTCACCAGCGGGTGCTCGGCCATGGTGCGGATCTCGTCCCAGTTCATCAGCGTGCTCGGGCGCGGAGCACCCAACTCGATGCCGTTCGAGCGCGCCAGATCCCGCAACACCGCACGCTGGTCCTGCTCGCGCACCTTCAGCGTCAGATGAGCGTGCAGGCGCGCATTGGCCTGGACCTTTTTTCCCGGACTCGAGCAGTCGATTGTCACCGGGCCATCCGGCGTCGTCAGCGTCAGGCGATCGCGCGCATTGACGATGTCCTCGACCACGTCCCACCACAAATCGGCAGCGCCGTCGATCAGTCCCGGCGCGACGTAGATGGTGATCGGCGCGCCGTGTTTCTCCAGCACCGGCAGCGCCTCGGTCATGTTGTCTCGATAGGCGTCGTCGGCGGTGATCGTCGCAAACTGGCCGTCCTTGTCGCCAGCCTTGATGCGCTCGATCGCCTCGTCAAGCGTGACGAAACTGTAGCCGTTCGCCTTCATGTCGGCGATCACGGTGTCGAGAAACCCAGGCGCGATGTTCAAGTGGCGGTTGACGCCGTTCGGCTTTTCCGGTGTCGCGGTTACCCGATGCAGCATCAGGATAGCGCCGAGACCGCCGATAAACGGCTTGGCCAGCGGAGCGAGACCGGAATAGCGGGCGAGATTGAGCGCCAGTTTGCGGATTGCCTCGCCCCCGTCGATCATTCATTCACCTTTTGCGCCTAAGCTCATCAAGCATGGAATGCGCCTGCGCGGACCCCCAATCGCGACGAATACGCCCTAAGGATTGAGGTATGGTTGACGCCACCGCGTCATTTGACGGCAATCAGCTGGCAAGCAGCGAGGCGTCGCCGTGTGCCTTGCCGGCCGGCAAAGCCGGCCTGTCAACCTCGGTCGCCGATAGTGCGGCGTTGGCGGCGTACGCAGAATTCTGCCATTCGGCGCTTTTTGCCCCTGCGCAAAGCGCAGGCTGGATCCTGAACTGGGCCGCACATACCGGCGCCGACGTTGTCGTTGCGACGCTGCGCGCCGAGGACAGGCCGGTTTTCTCACTGGCGCTGGAGGTCACTCGCAGTGGAGCGTTCCGCGTCGCCCGGTTCATGGGCGGCCGCCATGCAAACGGCAATTTTGCCGCCGCCGACCCGCAATGGCTGTCGAATGCCGATAGCGCGGCGATCCGCTCGATGCTGGCTGCGATTGCCAAGACGCGGCGCGACATCGATCTTGTTGCGCTGGAGCGGCTGCTGCCCGATCTCGACGGCGTTGCCAACCCGCTCTCCGCCTTGCCGCATTTTTCGAGCCCCAATCTGTCGCTGGCCGCCGGTCTTGTGGGAGGATTTGACGCACTGCTCACCCGCGTGAGCGGCAAGCGCAGGCGCAAGAAGCATCGCTCGCAGGCGCGCAAGTTCGAGGCCGTTGGCAGCTATCGTCGCATCGAGGCGAGGACTGCGGACGAGGTGCACATGCTGCTCGATGCCTTTTTCGAGATGAAGGAATTCCGCTTCCGCAAGATGGGCATCGCCAATGTTTTCGGTGAGGCGGAGGTGCGCGCTTTTTTCCGCTCGCTGTTTGCCGACGCGCTTCAAGAGGAATATCCGTCCTTCGTCCTGCATGGGCTGGAAGTCGCCGGGAAACTTCGTGCAGTCACCGGATCGAGCCGCACGGGCAAGCGGCTGATCTGCGAATTCGGGGCGATCGCCGAGGACGACCTCGCACACACCAGCCCGGGCGACTTCCTGTTCTTCGAGAACATCCTGGAAGCCTGCGAGGCGGGTTTCGAAATCTATGATTTCTCGGTCGGCGACGAACCCTACAAGCGATTGTGGTGCGATGTCGAAACGCAGCATTTCGAGGTGCTGGTTCCGCTGACGCTGAAAGGTCGTGCGCTGGCGCTTGCGCTCAGGCACGGCGCAAGCCTGAAGGCATTCATCAAGCACAGCCCAATGGTCTGGAAGCTGACCAAGCTGCTGCGCCGCAAAGCCGTGGGGCGGACAGCACCGGCCGCAGGCGAAGACGACAGCTGATTTCGATTTGAGAGAAAACTGCCTCAGGCGGCCGAGCGCCGTCCCGGCATTGGGCCCGGCGCCACATGGCCGATGGGCGTGACCAGCGTCAGGTCGGGATAGCCACTCTCGATGAGCGCGACCGCGGCCTGCGTCACCTCGTCGTCCGGCTCAAGCATGGAGAGCAAGACCTCGGTCCCCTCGCCCACCAGGCGGCTGATGCCTTGCGCGTCGGCCGGTCCGCATTCGACCACGACCAAATCATAGGCGGTGGTCAGCGACTGCATGATGATCGGCAGCCGGTCGGCGGCGCGCATGGCGCGGACCGGATCGGCTGTGCCGACGGGAATAACGTGGCAGTCCGAATAGAGATCGGGGTGGATCACATCGCTGAACTGCGCTTGCGAGGCGAGCAGATCGGTGATGCCCGGAAACAGCCCGCTGTCCAGCATCGGCCGCGAGGCGGCACCCGAAGCGGTGAGATCAAGCAGCAGCACGCGTAGCCCGGCGTCGGAGACTGCGCGCGCCACCAACACCGCCGAGGCGGCCGCCTCGTCGCCTTCTGGCGACACGAATATGGCGCGGGCGGCACCGGTGGCGATCAGTTTTTCCGCGGCCTTGTCGATGTCGACCTCGCCGAGGATAGAACGTGCCGGTTCAATGTCTCCAGCGGCCATTTCAGAGTACTCCGGTTCGATTTTCTCGGCAGCCGCTTCCGCCACCGCGACGGGTTCCGGCTCCACTTTGCTTTCAATGATATTGTCGTCGTCGGCCTCATCGATCTCGACGACTGCCGGTTCGGACCGGCCAACCGACGGGTCGGGCTCGGCCATCACGCGTTCGGCCTGGACAGCCGGCATCGCAACCTGCTCGATGCGCTCGAAATGGGCACCGGCGGCCGGACGCATGGCGCGGCCGGAAAACAGTTCCTGCAGCAGCGTGACGATCGCCATGATGAGCAACGAGCCGACAAAGGCCGCACTGACAATCGGACCAATCTTGGGGAAATAAGGTTCGGCCGGCACCTGGGCCTCCGAAAATACGCGAGCGTCGACGGGCAGATAGTTGCGATCCTTGCGTGCGGCCGCCTGGAGATAGCTGGATGAATAGAGATCGAGCTGCTGACGCTTGGTCGCGGCATCACGCTGCAGCGCATCGAGTTCCACCTGCTCTTCGCCGGCGCGGGCGGACGCCGCCTTCAGCGTGTTGACGTCTGCCACGAGTTGAGCCTCTCGCGCCTTCGCCGTCTCGGCCTGCGCCATCAGACCTTTCATGATCTTTTCCGCTTCGTTGCGGATCTGGCGGTCGAGATCCGCGAGCTGCGACTTCAGCGCGCGGATGCGCGGATGGTTGTCGAGCAAGGTGGTGGAAAGGTCGGCGATGTTGTTCTTGAGTTCGACTTGCCGCTCGCGCAGGCGCTGGATCAGTTCGGAAGACAACACCTCCGGAACGGCATCCAGCGAGCCGCCATTGCGCAACGCCCTGCGCACGCTGTCAGCGGTCGCTTCCGCCGAAGCGCGATTGGCGCGCACGCGTGACAGTTCGCTCGACAATTCGGACAGCTGCTGGGTGGCAAGCACCGAATTGTTGCCGCCCATCAAAAGATCGGACTGCGCACGGAATGCGGCAACCTTGGCTTCCGCCTCCTTCACCCGGTTCTGCAGATCCGCGATTTCCGGCGCCAGAAAGTCGGTGGCGGCGGAATTCGATTCGAGCTTGGCATTGCCCTTGGAGGCGATATAGGCGTTTGCAATGGCGTTCGGGATCGCGGCGGCAAGCTTTGGATCCTCTGACGAGAACTCGATTGCGATCGCGCGGGTTTTTTCAACGCCATAGACGTTGAGCTTCTCATGCATTGCGTCCAGCACGCGCTCTTCCAGCGGAATCTCGAACGGATCGCTTTTCAAGCCAACAAGGACAAGGGCGCGGCTCAGCGCCGACATCTTCAGCGCCTCGTCGAATTCGGGCAATTTCGCCAGGTTGAGCTTCGCCGCCACCTGCTTGAGGATGTCGGGGGACGAGATGATCTGGACCTCGGTGGCCACAGCCTCTTCGTCGGGAATCGACCGCTCGTTGCCGTTGGCCCCGGCTGGCCGCGTGAACTCCGATTCTCGAGGCCCGATCTCCAGCTTGGCTGCCGCCTTGTATTCGGGCGTTGCAAGCCAGGCGAGCGCAAAGGCCAGGCCGGTTACAACCAGTGCGACGACAAGGATGCGCAACCAGTTTCGCGCCAGGCTGGCGAAAAGCTGCCTGAGATCGACGTCGACATCTGCGGCCGCGGATTGAACGGACATGCATCCCTGCTCCGGTACTGAGTCAGCATGCACCGTAAACAACTATGGTAACTCAGCCGTTAATATCGCGGTAAGAACCTGTTAGGCTCTACTAACAAGCCGCAAACAAGAGGCTGAAAACCATCTGCATTTGTCGATCCGGCCCGCATCGGCCGCGCGCCTTTACCGGCCATTAACCCTAACAGGATGATAACCGAGCTCGATCGTTAAGGTTTGCCGCAGAGTCGCCGGCTATTCAAAGGTACGTGTCCGCTCATGAAAAGCACTGCTCCCCTTTTCCGCGCGCTGCTTGCCGTATCGATGCTTTCGGGCTGCTCCAGCTACCGGCCGACGCCGGCCGCATTCCATGAAGTTCTCGACCAGCCCTATCGCCTCGGCGCCGGCGACCGCGTCCGCGTAACCGTGTTCGAGCAGGAAGGACTGACCAATACCTACAGCGTCGACCAGTCCGGCTATCTCTCGCTGCCGCTCGTCGGCAACGTGCCGGCGCGCGGCCACACCGCCCAACAGCTTGAAAGCGAGATCGCCGAGAAACTGCGCCAGGGTTATTTGCGGGATCCCGATGTTTCGGTCGAAATCGATCGCTACCGGCCGATCTTCGTCATGGGTGAAGTGGGTGCGGCGGGGCAGTATTCCTACGTTCCAGGCCTGACCGTGCAGAAAGCCGTCGCCATCGCCGGCGGGTTCACGCCACGCGCCAACCAGGAAAGCGTCGACATTACCCGCGACATCAACGGCAAGGTGATAACCGGACGCGTGGTGACCTCCGACCCGCTATTGCCCGGCGATACAGTCTATGTTCGCGAACGCCTGTTTTGATGTGCTGACAAAGTGGCGGACACACTCAGGATCGTCCACTGCTTTCGCTCACCGGTCGGAGGCATCTTCCGGCATGTGCGCGACCTGACCGAGGCTCAGGTCGCCGCCGGCCATGCCGTCGGCATCGTCTGCGATTCGACGACGGGCGGCGATTTCGAGGAACGGCTGTTCGAACAGATGAAAGGCAGCCTGGCGCTCGGCATTCACCGCACCCCGATGCAGCGGCATGTCGGGCCAGGCGATCTCGCCTCGGCCCGGTGCACCTATAGGATCATAAAAGAATTGCGGCCGGACGTGCTGCACGGGCATGGCGCCAAAGGTGGCGCCTATGCCCGTCTGTTCGGCTCATTGTTGCGGGTATCCAGGTCTCGCGTAGCCCGCCTTTATTCGCCGCATGGCGGCTCGCTTCACTATGACGAGACCACCGCCATGGGGAAGCTGTTCTTCGCGCTCGAGCGCTTCATGGCTCGCTTCACCGATTGCCTGCTGTTTGTTTCCGATTATGAGCGGCGGACTTATCGCAGGAAGGTCGGCGAACCGCCCATTCCGAACGCTCTCGTCCACAACGGCCTGCGGGCCGCCGAGTTCGAGCCGGTGCGGACCGAGCACAATGCGGTTGACCTCCTCTATATCGGCATGATGCGAGACCTCAAAGGCCCGGACATCTTCATCGATGCGCTGGGGCTAGCCGCGACACGGCTCGGCCGCCCATTGAAAGCGCTGATGGTCGGCGACGGCGACGACCTGCCGCGCTATCGCGCCCAGGTAAATCAGCTCGGCCTCGACGTCGGTTTCCTGGCGCCGATGCCGGCCAGGCTCGCCTTCACGCTGGCCGAACTGGTCGTCGTTCCCTCGCGCGCGGAAGCCATGCCCTATATAGTTCTGGAAGCGCTCGCCGCCGGCAAGCCGATCATCGCGACGGCGGTCGGCGGCATACCGGAAATCTTCGACACCGGCTCGCCTGCCCTGATCCGGCCCGACCCGCGCGAACTTGGCGACAAGATAAGCGCCGCATTGGCCGATCTCGACACCTACAAAGGCCTGATGCCCGGCCTCGCCGACCTCAAGGCACGCTTCGGCGCCGATGTAATGGCCGCCGAAATCGAAAAGGCTTATTTCGCCGCGCTCAAAAAATAGAGCAACGGGTTTTCCACCGGGCTGCTCCTGGTGAAAGCGTCTCCAAAGCCATGTGTTGTTTCAAGGGTTTCTTAGCTCTCTTTTGCTATTCACCTGAGGGAAACCTGCGGACGCCCCATGAACGAAATCGACCCCGCGCGCCGTTTTTCGCTAGACGCGGTGCGCAAATTCGACGCCCCTGCCGAGAACAATACGGCCGGCGGCATGAACGATGTTGCCCGCCAGGTCGCCTCGCAATACCGGCGCGATACGATGTCGCCGATCATGGTGAGCGGCGTCCTGCGCATGGTGGAATTCGCGCTGCTGCTGGTGTCAGGTCTTGCCGTCTATTTCTATTATGTCGGCTTTTTCAACTATCTTGCCTGGCAATACTCGCTGACGATCGCCGCCACCTCGTTCCTCGCGGTCGTTCTGTTCGACGTCACCGACTGCTACCAGATTGTCGCGCTGATGCGGCCGATCGCCAATTTCGGCCGCCTCCTGCTGGTCTGGGCTGGAACCTTCGCCTTGATGGCGCTCACCGCCTTCACCATGAAAATGTCGGAAGACTATTCGCGCCTGCTCTTCGGCACGTGGTTCGTCGTCGGTTTCGTGTTGATCCTGGGTCTCCGGCTGGTGATGTCGAAGCTGATCCGGCGCTGGGCGCGCGACGGGCGGATGGAGCGCCGCGCCGTCATCGTCGGTGGCGGCAAGGCGGCGGAGGTACTGATCCGCTCGGTCGAAAGGCAGCCCTACAACGACATCCGCATCTGCGGCATCTTCGACGACCGCGGCGACAAGCGGTCGCCGCCGGTTGTCGCCGGTTATCCCAAGCTCGGTACAATTTCCGAACTCATCGAATTTGCCCGCATCGCGCGCATCGACATGCTGATCGTATCGCTGCCGCTGACCGCCGAATCGCGCGTGCTGCAGTTATTGAAGAAGCTGTGGGTGCTGCCGGTCGACATCCGGCTATCGGCGCATTCGAACGCGCTGCAGTTCAGGCCGCGCGCCTATTCCTACATCGGCTCGGTGCCGATGCTCGATATCTTCGACAAGCCGATCAACGACTGGGATTCGGTCGCCAAGCGCGCCTTCGACATTGTCTTTTCGATCATCGGCATCATCGTGTTCTCGCCGGTGATGCTGGCGACCGCAATCGCGATCAAACTCGACAGCAAGGGGCCGGTGCTGTTCCATCAGAAGCGGCACGGCTTCAACAACGAGATTATCGACGTCTACAAGTTCCGTTCGATGTATACCGACAAGGCGGACCCGACGGCGAAGCAGACCGTGACCAAGAACGATCCGCGCGTCACCCGCGTCGGCCGCTTCATCCGCAAGACCTCGATCGACGAACTGCCGCAGTTCTTCAATTCGCTGTTCGGTTCGCTGTCGCTGGTCGGGCCGCGCCCGCACGCCATTGCCGCGCAGTCGCACAACCTCCTCTACAATGAAGTGGTCGACGGCTATTTCGCCCGCCACAAGGTCAAACCCGGTGTGACCGGCTGGGCGCAGATCAATGGCTGGCGCGGCGAGATGGACACCAACGAGAAGATTCGCATGCGGACGGAATACGACCTCTATTACATCGAGAACTGGTCGCTCTTGTTCGACCTCAGAATCCTGTTCCTGACGCCGATCCGCCTGCTCAATACGGAAAACGCGTATTGATCGCGACGGCCTACGAATTGCCGGCGGCGGCGGTCAACGCCAAGCTGATCGCACTGATTGTGTCGGGGGCGGTTTTCCTCGGCGTCTTCCTGTCCGGTTTCGTCATCGCCGAGCCGGCGCCATACGACCTCTATATGATCGGACTGATCGTGGTGTGGCCCTTGTTCGGCCTGCGCATCCAGCGCGCGGCGGTGCCGCTGCTGGTGCTGCTGGTGATCATGAATATCGGCGGCATGATCTCGATGACGCAGATGTCGGACCTTGCCAGCACGCCGCTCTATCTCGCAGTCTCGCTGTTCCTTGCCTTGACCGCAGTGTTCTTCGCCTCGATGACGGCCGTCCAGCCCAGTCTCTACCGGGTGATCTTCGTCGCCTATGTGGTGTCGGCAGTGCTGACTTCGCTGGTCGGCATAGCCGGCTATTTCCATGCCTTTCCAGGAGCGGAGATCTTCACCAAATACGACCGTGCCGCCGGCGCCTTCCAGGACCCGAACGTGTTCGGTCCGTTCCTGGTGCTGCCCGGCATCTACCTGCTCTACCTGCTGCTTACCGGCTCGGTCGCACGCATGCCGCTATTGGCGGTGCCGTTGCTGATAATCACCGCCGGCATCTTCTTTTCCTTTTCGCGCGGCGCCTGGGGCATGTTCGCCGTTTCGGCGATCCTGCTGACCGGTGCCTTGTTCCTGCAGAGCGCCAGCGGCAAGTTCAAGCTGCGCGTCGTCGTCATGACCATCGCCGCCGTCGGACTGCTGGTCATCGCAATGATCGTCATCCTGCAACTGCCAGGCGTCGCCGAGATGTTCTCGAACCGCGCACAGCTCGAACAAAGCTACGACACCGCCCGGCTCGGCCGCTTCGCCCGCTATACGATCGGCTTTCAGATGGCACTGGAGCATCCGTTCGGCATCGGCCCGCTCGTCTTCGGCAAGATGTTCGGCGAGGACACGCACGACATCTGGCTGAAGATGCTGATGGATTACGGCTGGCTCGGCTTCGTGTCGTTCCTGACGCTGACGTGCTGGACGATCGCCGCCGGCTTCCGCATTCTGCTGCGCGACCGGCCGTGGCAGCCTTATCTTCTATGCGCCTACGTCGCCTTCATCGGCAATATCGGGCTCGGCACCTTCATCGACATCGACCACTGGCGCCATGTCTACCTGCTGCTTGGCTTGATCTGGGGTGCCATCGCGCTCGAATACCGCCACCAGTGGCAGCTGCGGGCGGCGCAGCGACCGGCAATCCCCGTCGCGGTTGCTTCAGGCAGGACAGCAACCGAATTCGGTTGACCGGACCCGGTCTATCACGATACATCGCGACCGGTCCGGAGTGTAGCGCAGCCCGGTAGCGCACTTGACTGGGGGTCAAGGGGTCGTCGGTTCGAATCCGGCCACTCCGACCATTAAAATCCAAAGCCTTAGCCAGTTTTCCCCCAAACTGGCTGTACAGACAATAGCCGCACTGCAGCCAGCGCAACATACGCAGGCGCGTGATCTCATCGAGGGAACCGATCACGCATCACTCGTGCGCGAGGCACGGAGGCTGGCGTCTAGCCAGAAGCCCACCGAGTAACCGCGCGGTAATGGCTAGGTAAGCTTTGCTGCGTACGCCAACCTTTATCGTGAGCCCGTATTCCAGCTTCAATAAGAAAAGGTCCCGCCGCACATGCCAGAACGGCGGGACTCGATCAGGCGCCTTGCATCAGGCAGGGGTGACTCGGGGGTTGGGCATGCCCGGTGCGCGCGGATCGTAGTGAACCCTAGGCGCATCAGCTGCAATGCGTCCACCAACCGTCGGTTGGAAAGAACTAATTCAATCCCGACGGCTGGCCTGGCCTGAACAGGCGCGCGCTCAAGGCTCAGTTTCTTCCCGGGGAGGAGCTTTTTGGTCAGGACAATCAGGATAGGGCAATTCTTCACACGGAGAGGGCCTGTCGCCAACGCTGCGATAATGTTCCGCGAGTTTTGCGAAACCGTAGGCGAAGGCGAAAAGAAGCGCGAGGACAACCGCTATTCGGACGGCCATACCGTATTGTAGCAGGATCCTCCCATTGGAGCGCGCGGCGTTTTGGTACGTTTGAATGTTGAGTTCGAAAAAGGTTGGCTCTAGTTGAATTGCCGTCGTCCGCAGTTGTAAGGGCGAGCGGACGCTTCGAAGATGCCACGCGCTTTCGCCCTTTTCGGGAGAGATGCAATGTCGCTTCAAGGAGTTGCCTGTCCTGCCGAGCTGACCATGTTGACCAAGGCACTTGATGCCCGATGCCGTGAACTAGGCCTCGCTGATGGAGATCCGGGCAGAGAAGTGCTCGGCCGCAGGGTGATGGATTTATTTGAAAGTGGTCAGCTCAGCGCCGAAGATTTGAGACTGGCTCTGAGCGGCGAGATCTTTAACGCCAAAAATCCTCCGGCCGGAGCCAGTGGGCCTTGATACGGCAAGCGGCTATCCGCGCAGCCATTTGAATTACTGGCCCAGCGTCTGAATCACTGGCCCAGCATCGGCTTCCGTTTGCGCAGGAGCGCGTGTGAACAAATGTGATTTTGCGGTCGGTGCCGGACGGGCTAACTTTACCCATCGAACGAAAGAGGAGAATGATCATGAAGACATTCCTCGCAATAGCCGCGGCACTGACCATGTCCATATCAGCTGCCTCTGCGGATTGCCCCGCGCATTCCAAGGTCCAGGCATCGGTCGACACGCAGACGAAGACAGCAAGCGTCGAGAAGGCAGATATGTCGACTGTCACGGACGCTCAGACGATCAAGAAAGAAGAGCCACAGAAGACCGAGTAGCGGTAACGCTCAGCGGATCCCACGACCCGGATAAATGGCTACTGGCACACATCCACCCACTCGGCGTCGACGAGTTCGGCCAGGCGTTGCGGGCTGAGCCGCACGGCGGCATTCGTCGCGCCTGCCGCCGGGACGACCTCGTCAAAGGCGCGCAGCGAGATGTCGCAGTAGACCGGGAGCGGCGCCGGTAGGCCGAACGGGCACACCCCACCGACGGGATGATCGGTCGCGGCGAGCACCTGCTCGGCGTCCAGCATTCGCGCCTTGCCACCAAACCGGTCCTTGAATTTGCGATTGTCCAGCCTGGAGATCCCGCTGGCCACGATCAGCATCGTCTGGTCGCCGGCGCGCAAGCAGATCGTCTTGGCTATCTGCGCCGGCGCTACGCCATGCGCTTCGGCGGCCAGAGGCACCGTCGCCGAGCTTGCCTCCGTGACGATGACATCAATTTCGGGCGCGTGTGCGGCGAAAAAGGCGCGAACGGATTCGAGGCTCATCTCCGGCAATTTCCGTCTGGCGTCGCCGTGGCGGCCGGCAAGTCCACTACGTGGCCGAAAAAACGAAGCCCGCCAGGGCGACCCATGGCGAGCTCGTGGAATAAAAGCATGACACGTCGCTACGACACGGATCGCCTTTTGGCAGGCAACACGGCTTCATCAAACAGAGCGCTTTCCGGAAGTTGAAGCGCGGAGGCAATACGCCGACGTTTCGAGGGATCGGCATCCTTGCCGCTTTCAATGTCGGCAATCTCATAGGCTGCCAGCCCGCACGCCAGGGACAGCTCTTCGATGCTGTATCCACGGGCTTCCCGGGCGGTTCGGACGGCACTGCGTTCAGGCGTAACCGCGCTCGCCGCCAGTTCGGAGTAAGGTTCGCGTTTTGCTATTTGGGGCATTGGCAACTCCGTGGGATGAAAGAGTTAGATCAAATCATGTTGTTGCCTGAGACGATCGGGAGAATGCCCGCTCGCCGGTGATTTGCCAAGCATCAAAGATAGCGTCACGGCATCGTGAACCGACGCCGGAATGAATGGCGGATGCCGGCGCGCCGACATCTGGCCGGTTCGTCAGCAGACACAGTTCGGAAACAAAATTCTACAGGCCGGAAAAACTGCCGAAAAACTCCAAGGCGATAGTCCCAACCGCAGCGCTCGAGTCACCGACCTGAATCAGTGACGCTCAAATTCCGCCTGCGCAAAAAGGAAACGATGTCATGAAGAAGCCTCTTCTCTCCGCCCTTGGACTTGCAATCGCACTTGCCCTCTCGATGCCGATCATCGGCGCAAGCAGCGCGAATGCAACGACGATGCACACCACCGTCAAGAAGCATCACCGCCATCACTACCATCACCGCGTCCACCACTACCGCCACCATCACAAGAAGGTTGTCGCGAAGAAGTACTGAAAACACCCTCGGGCGAACAACCCGCAATCAGGCGTTCTGGTGCTTGATCAAGGGCGGCGCGCTTGCCGGGCTTTCCGTGTCGGCGAAAAATGGCGGCGGTCCGCTGACCACCGCCATTTGCTTATCTCAACGTGCCGATCTTGAACGCGCTCGCGGTGCTTGTTGCTGCCGGCCGCCGAGGAACAGACTGGCGACGAGCCCGACCAGAACCAGCCCGACAGCGGCCGCCGTCGCCGGGTGATCTCGGGCGGTCTTCTCGATCGCCCGGCCTTGCCTTCTGATTGCCGGCAAGGCGTCGCCGAGGCGCTCAGTGATATCCGAATAATAATCCGACGCGGTATCGCGCCCGTCTTCGTAAAAGGCGCCGCCCCGCTTTAACACGGCTTTCTTCAAGGTGGCCAGTTCCCTGGTCAGGGCCGCGACCTGTTTGTCCAGATCGGTGTCGGAGATGCTCGAAAGCGATGCCATGACGTGCTTCCTTCATCTGTAGAAGGAAGCCTAACGCATGACCCTGAAGACCGTTCCGGTCAGCCCGGCGGGCTCTAGCGAACCTGATCGAGCAGGCGCTTGCATTCCAGGAGGTCGAACAGCGCCTCCTGCAGCAATGCGCGATTGTCACGGGAAAGTTTTGACGTGTCCGGCGGAACCGGACCTTCCTCGTCGGTCTTGCCTATACCGAAAAAACGACGGCTGGGTTTCACCCTCGGCTGGCCAACCAGCATTTCGTCGTCCGGGCCGCGCGGCTGCGCCGCTTGCGTCAGCGGTACCGTGTCGGCCTGTCGGCGCTGCGAGATCGCCTCGACCGCCGCCATGTCGCCACTGCCGACGGCGATCAGAAACTGGTTGCCGTTCTCGCGCAACAGCTTCTGCACGCCCTTGATCGTATAGCCCTGGTCGTAGAGCATATGACGAATACCCTTGATCAGTTCTACGTCCTGCGGACGGTAGTAACGGCGGCCGCCGCCGCGCTTCATCGGCTTGATCTGGTTGAAACGCGTCTCCCAGAAGCGCAGCACGTGCTGCGGCAAATCCAGATCCTCCGCGACCTCGCTGATGGTGCGGAAAGCATCAGGGCTCTTGTCCATGGGCGAATCCTCACGCTAGAGCATGATCGCGAAAGGCGGGAACCGGGTTCGGGCGACATCACGCTTAACAAGGAGAGCAGCTTTCCGTCCCGCCGGAACGGATCACACCCAAATACCGATCCGGCGTACCGAATCGCATCTTATTTCAGCGGTTTATGAAACAATATTCAAGCCCGGCGCAAAAGCAGGGTTCGCTTTTCAACCGAAGCCTGGGGCATGATTCTTGGCAAAGGGGGATTGGGCGGCTACTTGCTGCCCTTGACTTTGCTGTTTTGATGGGAGCGCAGGATACGGTTCTTCAGCACGTTCGACGACTTGAAGGTCATCACCCGGCGCGGCAGGATCGGCACTTCCTCGCCGGTCTTGGGATTGCGCCCGATGCGCTCGTTTTTGGAGCGCACGTGGAAGGTCGCGAAGGACGACAGCTTCACCGTCTCGCCGCGAACGATCGCCTCGCAGATCTCATTCAGCACCGCCTCGACAAGCTCAGCCGATTCAGTACGCGACAGCCCAACCTTGCGGTAAACGGCTTCAGCGAGGTCGGCGCGCGTAAGTGTCTTTCCCCCCATACGAACCGTCCCATCAGCTCAAAAACATAAATCATACAAGCAACGGCAGAACCTAAGTAATTGATCCGTCAAGGTCAAGGACCCGAACCCGATAGTTCGGCACTTACCAGCGGAGCAGGACGGCACCCCAGGTGAAGCCGCCGCCCATCGCCTCGAGCAGTACCAGGTCACCCTTTTTGATGCGACCGTCGGCGACGGCTGCGGACAGTGCCAGCGGCACGGAAGCCGCCGAGGTATTACCGTGCAAATCGACGGTCACCACCACCTTCCGCTCCTCTATCCCGAGCTTTTTGGCCGAAGCGTCAATAATTCGTTTATTGGCTTGATGCGGCACGAACCAGTCGAGATCGGCGGCGCCGATGCCGGCCTGTGCGAACGTCGCCTCGATGACGTCGGTGATCATGCCGACCGCATGCTTGAACACTTCGCGGCCTTCCATCCTGAGGTGCCCGACGGTTCCGGTGGTCGACGGCCCACCGTCGACAAAAAGCTTGTCCTTATGGATGCCGTCGGAGCGCAGGCTGGCCGCCAGAACGCCTCGGTCGGCGATGCCGCCTGCCCCCGTGCCTGCTTCCAGCACCATCGCGCCGGCGCCGTCGCCGAACAAAACGCAGGTCGAGCGGTCGTTCCAGTCGAGAATACGCGAAAATGTTTCCGAGCCGATCACCAGTACCCGTCTGGCCAAGCCGCCGCGGATATAGAGGTCGGCGGTCGTCACTGCATAGACGAAGCCGGAGCAGACCGCCTGCAGGTCGAAGGCAAAACCGTGGTGCATGCCGAGCCGGTTCTGGATCTCGACCGCGGTCGCGGGAAAGGTGTTGTTGGGCGTCGAGGTCGCCAGCACGATCAGGTCGATGTCGTCAGCCGTCAGGCCGGCGCTGTCGAGGGCTGCGCGCGCTGCCGCCTCGCCCAGCGAGGCCGTCGTCTCGTCGTCGGCCGCAATGTGGCGCTGCCGAATGCCGGTGCGCTGGACGATCCACTCGTCCGACGTCTCGACCATGCCTTCGAAATCGGCATTCTTCATAATGCGGCGGGGCAGCGCGGCGCCCGTGCCGCGCACGACTGATCTGATCAATGCTCTTTCCTATTCCTTTGCGTCGATGACGACGTCGGATTTCCGGACTGTCTGGGCATTCGGATTGCGGGCATGGAACAGGTCGAGATCGGCTTCGATGCGGTCAAGCAGATTGTTGCGCACCATGTCGTAGCCAAGCTCGATCGCCGCCGCGAAGCCATCCGAATCAGCCCCGCCATGGCTTTTCACCACGATGCCGTTCAATCCGAGGAAGACGCCGCCATTGGAGCGGCCGACATCCATCTTCTCGCGCAGGCGATCGAAGGCGGTCTTGGCGAAGATATAGCCGATCCTGGCCATCAGCGTCCGGTTCATCGCCGCGCGCAGATAGCCGGCGATCTGCCTGACGGTGCCTTCCGCCGTCTTCAGCGCGATGTTGCCGGCAAATCCTTCGGTAACGACGACGTCGACACTGCCCTTGCCGATGTCGTCACCCTCGACAAAGCCATGGTAGTTCATCGAGGCCATGTTGGCCTCGCGCAACATACGACCCGCCTCCTTGACCTCTTCCTGGCCCTTGATCTCCTCGACGCCGACATTGAGCAGGCCGACGCTCGGCCGTTCGATGCCGAAAACCGAGCGCGCCATGCCGGTGCCCAGAATGGCAAAATCAACCAGTTGATGCGCATCCGCGCCAATGGTGGCGCCGACGTCCAGCACCACGCTCTCGCCGCGCAATGTCGGCCAGAGCGCCGCGATTGCCGGGCGATCGATGGTCGCCATGGTGCGAAGGCAGAATCTGGACATTGCCATCAGCGCGCCGGTATTGCCGGCCGAGATGCAGGCGTCGGCAGTGCCTGCCTTGACCGCCTCGACGGCCTTCCACATCGATGACTTCCAGCGGCCATGGCGCAGCGCCTGGCTCGGCTTGTCGTCCATCCGCACTGCGATCTCGCAGTGGATGAACTCGCTCACTTCCGCCAGCTTGGGGAATTTGGCGAGTTCGGGCCGTACCACTTCTTCGCGCCCATAAATGACGAAGCGTATATCCGGACGGCGGGTGGCGACAGTCATGAGCGCCGGGATGACCACGCTTGGCCCGTGATCGCCGCCCATGGCATCGATGGAAATCCTGATCACGCGGTGTTCATCTCACGGTTGCTTGGCCAGCGGGCTTGCCAAGGTGCGGGGCTCGCGAAGGTTCGGCGAAAATAACGGTTTTGGGCTGCCGCACAACCAACTTTTCTCAAATTGGGTCAGCCATCAGGATTTTCCCAACAGTGATCTGAGCTTTTGCTGGAATTCATTCTCCACAGGCTCGGCATCGCCGGCGGCCTCCAGCGATACACCCGGCTTGCGCGGATATGGATCGATCGCCAAGCCAAAGAACTGCTCGGCAAGCGCCCCGACGTCGATCGCATCGCCGGAAAGGGTTTCCGGGCTGTCCGGGCCTTCGGCGTCGAGCAGGATCTCACCGCCGCCGTCGAAACCTTGCCGCCCGAGCTTGGATTGCTCCGGCAGGAACAGCGCTTCGACCGGCTCGTCGATATGCGCCTCGACCGGGTCGAGGGTGACGATGCAGGCCTGCGTTATATCGGCCTCGACATGGCCGCTGACTTTCACCCCATTGCGTTTCCAGAGCTCGACCAGGAGTTCGGCGCGATAGTTCTCGACCGAAAGCAGCTCGTGCTCGACGGCCAGCAGGGCGCGCTGCCCAGCGTCGGCATCGATGACCACCGGCAGCCCCTTTTGCGGCAGCCGGGCGACATTTGCCAGGAATGACACTGGGCTGTGGGTATCAGGGTGTTTCATGTTCGCCTCCACTTCGCCACCTTCATCGGCCTGCCGTCGCTCAAGCGTTGGCCACGGGAAATGCCACCGTTCCGGAAACGATCGATTCGGTCGGCTGTTCCGCGAGTTGCCTTGATGCATCGGCGGCATAGAGTGCCAGTTGCGACGCTTGCGGCCAGGCGCCGGCATCCGGCCTGACATTGCGGGCAAGGGCGGCGGCGAGTGCATCATGGTCACTTCGTTGCAGCGCATCATCATAGGCGGCGGTACGGCCATAGAACATCTTCGCCAGTTTCCGCATTCGCTTCGGCACGCCGACGTCGCCAATGCCCAATTCACGCAACGAATGTTCGACATCCATGAAGAACTCGTCGATCAGCACCTGCGCAACCTCCGCCGCGGCACCGCCCTCGCCCCGCAACCGGTGCTGGAACAGGAACATGTGCAACGACAGCATCTCGAAGCGGCCGAGCGGCGTGTCCGGCACGTTCCAGGCGGAATAAAACACCGTTTGCCGCGCCGCCGCCACGATTTGTGCGTAAAGCGCCTCGGTGATGGCGCGGTTGGCATGTCGTTCGCGGCCAAAGAGGCGCTGGAACATTTGAGGGTGGTCTCCCGGGACCGTTTGTTGAAGTGGCCTTGTTGCATCGGCAAGCAAGCTGGTTTACCGGTTTTGCGGCCCAGCGCAAGTTGCGGCCAGCTTATGGAGTTGTAGTTGCGCGCGCTGAAATTCAAGTCGACTTTCCTGCCCAGGCCCGGCGGTGCGGTTTCGCTGCTGGTGATCGCTGCGGCACTTTCCGCCTGCAATTCGTCCAAGATGATCGGCGATCTCAATCCGAGCGAGACGCTGACGCAAGGCTACGTCATCGACCAGCAGGCGATCGACCTGGTGCCGGTCGGCTCAAGCCGCGAACAGGTGCTGCTGGCGCTCGGCACTCCCTCGACGAAGGCGACCTTCGATAACGAGGCCTTTTATTACATTTCTCAGACGCGCAAGCGCTATGTCGCCTTCGACAAGCCGCGGCTGGTCGACCAACATGTGCTGGCGGTCTATTTTGGCGATGACGGGCGCGTCACCCAGATCGCCAATTACGGCTTGAAGGACGGCAAGGTGTTCGACTTCATCTCGCGCACCACGCCGACCGGCGGCAAGGACCAGAACTTCCTCAGCCAGATCATCAGTGGCGCCAGCAAGCTGGCGCCTGGTGTTCCCGGCGCCAGCGGCGGCAGCACGCTCGGCGGCACCTGATCCACCCGAGGGTGTCGGGGCTTCCTTCCGTTCCTTTCGCTTCCCTGTAAGCGGCATATCTCAGGCAATGAAAAACCCGCGGGAGCGATCCCGCGGGTTTTTGTCTTAAGGCCATAGCGACCGAGCTTAGCCGTGCGCGAGAACGGCCAGCAACAGCAGCGCGACGATGTTGGTGATCTTGATCGCCGGGTTGACCGCTGGGCCGGCAGTATCCTTGTAGGGATCGCCGACCGTGTCGCCGGTCACCGAAGCCTTGTGCGCTTCGGAGCCCTTGAGGTGCTTGAGGCCGTCCTTGTCGACGAAACCGTCTTCGAACGACTTCTTGGCGTTGTCCCAGGCGCCGCCGCCGGAGGTCATCGAGATGGCAACGAACAGGCCGTTGACGATGACGCCGAGCAGCGAGGCGCCGAGCGCGGCAAAGGCGGATGCCTTCGAACCGGAGATCAGGAGGACGCCGAAATAGACCACCAGCGGCGCCAGCACCGGCAGCAATGACGGAACGATCATCTCCCGGATCGCTGCCTTGGTCAGAAGGTCGACGGCGCGCGCATAGTTCGGCTTCGAGGTGCCGGCCATGATGCCCGGATCCTCGCGGAACTGCTTGCGCACCTCCTGGACGATAGCACCCGCGGCGCGGCCCACGGCGGTCATGGCAATGCCGCCGAACAGATACGGGATCAGGCCGCCGAAGATCAGGCCGGCGACGACATAAGGATTGGAGAGGTCGAAGGAGACGTCGCCCATGCCCTGAAAGTAGGGGTATTTGTCGCCATTGGCGGCAAAGAACTTCAGGTCGTTAGAGTAGGCCGCGAACAGCACCAGCGCGCCGAGGCCGGCCGAACCGATGGCGTAGCCCTTGGTTACCGCCTTGGTGGTGTTGCCGACAGCGTCGAGCGCGTCTGTGGACTGGCGCACTTCCTTGGGCAGGCCGGCCATTTCGGCAATGCCGCCGGCATTGTCGGTGACCGGGCCGAAGGCATCGAGCGCGACGATCATGCCGGCGAGGCCAAGCATCGTCGTCACCGCGATCGCCGTGCCATAGAGACCGGCAAGCTGGTATGTCGAGATGATGCCGCCGACGATGACGATCGCCGGCAACGCCGTCGCTTCCAGCGAGACCGCGAGGCCCTGGATGACGTTGGTGCCGTGACCGGTGACCGAGGCCTGGGCGATGGAGTTCACCGGACGCTTGCTGGTGCCGGTATAGTATTCGGTGATCACCACGATGAGGCCGGTGACCACAAGGCCGACCAGGCCGCAGATGAACAGGTTCGTGCCAGTAATGGCCATGCCGGCGACGGTGCCGATCTCACCCCAGCCGATGCATGCCGAAGTGGCGACGGCAAGGCCGACAATTGACAGCAGGCCGGTGACGATCAGGCCCTTGTAGAGCGCGCCCATGATCGAGCCGCTGGAACCGAGCTTGACGAAGAAAGTGCCGACGATCGAGGTGAGAATGCAGGCGCCGCAGATGGCCAGCGGATAGAGCATGGCCGCGCCGAGCACGGCGGTGCCACCGAAAAAGATGGCGGCGAGGACCATGGTGGCGACCACGGTCACAGCATAAGTCTCGAACAGGTCGGCGGCCATGCCGGCGCAATCGCCGACATTGTCGCCGACATTGTCGGCGATGGTGGCCGGATTGCGTGGATCGTCTTCGGGAATGCCGGCTTCAACCTTGCCGACGAGATCGCCGCCGACGTCGGCGCCCTTGGTGAAGATGCCGCCGCCGAGACGGGCGAAGATCGAGATCAGCGAGGCGCCGAAGCCGAGCGAAACAAGCGAGTCGATGACGACGCGATCGTCGGGCTGCAGACCCATGAACTGGGTCAGGATCAGGTAGTAGATCGAGACGCCGAGCAGGGCCAGGCCAGCAACCAGCATGCCAGTGATGGCGCCCGACTTGAAGGCGATCTCGAGGCCGGCAGCGAGGCTGTTGGAAGCCGCCTGCGCGGTGCGCACATTGGCGCGCACCGAGACGTGCATACCGATGAAGCCCGCGGCGCCCGATAGAACGGCGCCGATCAGGAAGCCGATGGCGGCGGTGATCGAAAGCAGCCACCAGGCAAGCAGCAGGACCACGACGCCGACGATGGCGATAGTGGTGTACTGGCGCGCCAGATAGGCCTGCGCGCCTTCGCGGATGGCCGCGGAAATTTCCTGCATGCGTGCATTGCCCTGATCGGCCGCGAGGACCGAACGTGTCGCCCAGATGGCGTAAAGGACTGAAAGCAGACCGCAGGCGATGACAGCTGAAAGTATGGTCATTGCCGAATTTTCCTCGATTGGTGGCCCAAAAGAACCCCTCCCCGGGCCGTTGAGACAGGGACGAATTTTCCGCAACCGGAATCCGTCCCTTCGCAGCGGCTTATGCGAAACAGGGCTCGGAACGTCAAGATATTGTTCCGTTCCTGTCCGGCTTTCGCCCAAAAGATCCCGGGTTTCGTCCAAAAGGCTGGACGGCAGTGTGCGCCTGTCGACACTGCCATCCGGTTAGATCGGTTGAAATCGACGAACGGCGGTCAGGCTTTACGCGGGTCGCCGTCCGGCTGGACGACGAAGACCAGCACCACCAGCATGGTCATGTAGAATTTGAACGCCGCCTCCTGACCATTCCAAATCGAAGACTGCCACATGGCGAACCACTCGCCGCCAACGACCATGAAGCCGAAATACCAAACAAGGAAACCCATGGTGGCGGCTATGATGACGAACTTCTTGGCATCGTTGAATGCCTGTCCGCTGGCTTTGCGCGCCTGCCAGAGTTGCCAGGCGGCGATTAGGTAAAGCAGGCAGGTCAGCGCCTCGCCAATGATGATCAGCCAGTAGCCAGCCGTCCACAGCGACGGGTTGGTGATCGAGCGGTACATCAGTGCATTGCCGGGAAAGGTCGTGTCCATGCTCAGCACATGCTGGACAAAGACGAAGTTTGAGCCGTAATCGGTGATGTTGCCGAAGGCGACGAGGAAGGCGAAAGCCGCCAGACACAAACACATGACGATCTTGGAGAAACGCGCGGTCATGGCAAGAACTCCTGCTGAAAGATCGGGGCATCGCACTCATCAATCGCCGAGTCCCGAAGATCGCGCAACGGGTGGGCCAGTGATCATCGTGCTCACAGCCATTGCGAGACATTATGCCGGCAAGCAAGATATTGCCGAGACTGTCGAAGCCCTCGATCTCGACAGTGATTGCGCGGTGGGCGACTTGGTCTCTGTGGTTAGAGCCGACACACAGCACGATTTCGCCATCATCCGCCGCCGCTGGATCACCGGCGAGACGGGCACAACGCTGGAACTGACGCTCGATCATCCGACGCGGTCGACCGGCCACTGAAAAAAGAGCGAACTTCGCCCCGAGACGCTACTCGGGCTCGCGTCCCATGCGCCGGGCGGTATAGCGCTCGACCGCCGACAGCCCGTCATAGATCAGCACGGCAAGGGCGGCGACGATCAGGCCACCCTGCAGGATGAAGGCGAGGTTGTTCGACAGCAGGCCTGCGATGATCACCTCGCCCAGTGTCCTCGCCGCTACCGTCGAGCCGATGGTCGCGGTGGCAAGGCTGATCACCACCGACAGCCGGATACCACCGAGAATGATCGGCGCGCTGAGCGGCAGCTCGACCTTGACCAGTCTTTGCCAGCCGGTCATGCCGGCGCCACGCGCCGCCTCGACTACGTTGGCCGGCAGCGTCGTCAGGCCGGTCAGCGCATTCTCAAAGATCGGCAGCAGTCCGTAGAGAAACAGCGCAATCAGCGTCGGCTTTTCGCCGAAGCCGACCGCCGGCACGGCAAGCGCCAGCACCGCCACCGGCGGAAAGGTCTGGCCTATATTGACCAGACTGCGCGACAGCGGCAGGAATTCGGCGCCGGCTGGCCTGGTGACCAGAATGGCGAGCGCGACCGCAACGATCGTCGCGGCAACCGTCGCGATCAGCACGGTCCGCAGATGCAGCAGCGTCAACGTCAAAAGGCTGCCCTGATTGTAGATTACCGGCGCGTTGTTCTCTGTCAGCGGCTTCAGCAGCGGTTCGAACCAGCCGGGATTGGCGACGAAGGCAATAAGCACTACTACCAAGGCCAGCCTGAGCAGCGACGGAAGCCAGGCTTTCATGCCGGCCTCGCCGCGCGCTTAACCAGCCCGTCTACAGTGACGCGGCCAAGCGATTTGCCGTCAGAATCTTTCACCGGAAGTGCCGGGCGGCCCGACCACAGGAGTTCGGCCAACGCGTCGCGTTGGCTGGCGTCACCGGGGATCGCCTCGCCTTCGGCCGTGCCTTTTTCCACCGCGTCGCGCACCCGGCCAAGCGACAACAGCCGGAACGGTTTTTCGCTGGCGCCAACCAGGGTCTCGACAAACGCGCTGGCCGGTTTCGCCAGTATCTCGGCCGGCGCGGCATATTGCACTACTTTGCCGCCATCCATCACCGCGATCTTGTCGCCCATGTGAACGGCCTCTTCCATGTCATGGGTGACGAGGATGATGGTGGTGCCGAAGCGTTTCTGGATCGCCAGCAGATCCTCCTGCGCCTTGTTGCGGATGATCGGGTCGAGCGCGCCGAACGGCTCATCCATCAACAGCACGTTGGGTTCCGCGGCAAGCGCCCGGGCGACGCCGACGCGTTGCTGCTGGCCGCCGGAAAGCTCATGCGGATAGCGTGGCCCGTAGGCTTGCGGGTCGAGCTGGTATAGCGTCATCAGCTCGTCGACGCGGGCCTTGATGCGGTTGGCGCCCCAGCCGAGCAATACCGGCACAGTGGCGATGTTCTGCGCCACCGTGCGATGCGGAAACAGGCCGTGGCCCTGGATGGCATAGCCGATGCTGCGACGCAGCTCATAATCCGGGACCGAGCGGTTATCGACGCCGTCGAGCTTGATCACGCCCGATGTCGGCTCGACCAGCCGGTTGATCATGCGAAGCAGCGTCGTCTTGCCGGAGCCGGAGGTGCCGACGATGACGGCGATGCTGCGCGGCTCGATTACCATCGACACGTCGTCGACGACTGTCGTCTCGCCGTAGCGCTTGGTGATCCCTTCGATCTCGATCATGCCGTTTCAACCCTGCGCTTGCTGGCGCTCATTTCGATCACTGCATCGAGGATGATGGCAGCGGCGAAGGCCAGCACCACCGTGGGAACAGCACCGAGCAGCACCAGGTCCATCGCCGTCTGGCCGACCCCCTGGAATACGAACACGCCAAAGCCGCCGCCGCCGATCAACGCGGCAATTGTGGCGAGGCCGATATTCTGCACCAGCACGATGCGGATGCCGGTGAGGATCACCGGGAAAGCCAGCGGAAACTCGACGCCGAACAGCCGCTGGCGGTCGGTCATGCCCATGCCGCGCGCTGCGTCGTTGGCGGCACGCGGCACACCGGCGAGGCCGACCACGGTGTTGGCCACTACCGGCAGCAGTGAATAGAGGAACAAAGCGACGAAAGCCGGCGCCGTGCCGATGCCGCGAATGCCGAGCGCGGCAGCTCCCGGCACATGCGAAGCGACCCAGCCGAGCGGTGCAATCAAGAGGCCGAACAGCGCAATCGAAGGAATGGTCTGGATGATGTTCAGCACGTTGAGCACACCGGCCCGCAATTTCTCGACGCGGTGGCAGAGGATGCCGAGCGGCAGGCCGATAATCACCGCTGCCGCCAGCGAACCCAGCGCCAGCGTCACGTGCTTGGAGCCTTCCGCCCAAAAACTATCGGCGCGATTGAAATATTCCTTGAGGATCGACAGGCTATTCCAGCTTCCCGAGACGAGCAGCAGCCCGATCGCCGCGGCGGCGACAACAAGCACGCCGATCCGTGCCTGCGGCGACAGGTTCAGCCGCGTAAGCACGTCGGCGAGCAGAAGGGTGAAGGCGAAGATAAGCAGCCAAAAGCCCGAAGCCGGCGAGATACGGGCGAAGGTGTTGCCGGCAGGTGTCAGGAAACTGCCGGCGACGCCGATCAGCAGCGCCAGCGCTGCAAGCGCAACCACACTGGCGGCGAGGCGCAGAGCAAGCGGCGTTTTCAGCAGCGCAATGAGCGCCGCTGCGACGACAATCGCCATCAACAGCGGACCGACCATCGCAGGCAAAGATTCGAGGATCGAGCGCGCCTCGCCGGGTACGATGCGATTGGCGCGGAACGTGGCGAATGGTGCCGCAAAAGCCGCATAGGCTGATATCGCCGCGATGACCACGCCGAGCTTGTCGAACCGGATGCGCACGCCCTCCCCCATCGGCCGATCCGGCGCACCTCGAAAGCGGCGCGCCGGAATCGCCTTACTTGAGGAAGCCGTTCTTTTTCAAAAAGTCCTCGGCGACGCCCTTGACCGGTTCGCCGCCGACCTGCACTCGGCCGTTCAACTCCTGCAGCGTGACAAGGTCGAGCTTGGCGAAGACCGGCTTCAGCAGCGTCTCGATTTCGGGATGCTCCTTCAGCACCGCCTCGCGGATGATCGGCGCCGGCTGGTAGACCGGCTGCACACCCTTGTCGTCCTCAAGCACGATGAGGCCGGAGGGCGCGATGCCGCCGTCGGTGCCATAGACCATGGCGGCGTTGGCGCCGTTAGTCTGGTTGGCTGCGGCGGCAATGGTGGCCGCCGTGTCGCCGCCGGACAGCGTGATCAACTGGTCCGGCTTTAGCGTGAAGCCATAGGTCTTCTGGAAAGCGGGCAGCGCGGCCGCCGAATTGACGAACTCGGCGGAGGCCGCCAGCACCACCTTGCCGCCGCCCGAGACATATTTGCCGAAGTCGGAAAGAGTGACGAGCTTATTGGTATCGGCGACCTCCTTGCGCAGGGCGATCGCCCAGGTGTTGTTGGCCGGTGACGGTGACAGCCAGACGATCTTGTTGGAGTCGTAGTCGAGCTTCTTGGCAGTCTCGTAGGCCTTGGCGGCGTCTTTCCACACCGGATCGTCGGCCTTCTCGAAGAAGAAGGCGGCGTTGCCGGTGTATTCCGGATAGATGTCGATCTCGCCGGCTGTAATCGCCTTGCGCACCACAGGTGTGCCGCCGAGCTGGATACGGTCGGTAGTCTGGATATTATTGGCGTTCAGCACCAGCTGGATGATATTGCCGAGCACACCGCCCTCGGTGTCGATCTTCGACGACACCACCACCTGGGCACTCGCCGAGGCCAACGCAATTCCGAGCGCCAGTACAGCGCCGGCCAGAACCTTGATTGAAAACATCTCACAAATCCCTTGCTGTGAACCGGAATACGGCTGCCGCATATGAGCATGGCTTCGATGCCCCGTCGGGGTACACGGTTTCATAAGAGGGGGGATGGGCGCAATAATTTTGTTCGGATGTGAGTGAATCCGCTGCCGCGACGTCCCGACAGGGTGACGTCAGTTGGCCGCGCGCAAGCCCGTCATCTTCAACACGCCCAGTGCCACGAAGCACAGCACGACGACCGGGAAAATCATCCAGTTCAACATCTCCCAGCCCCAGGCATTGTAGACCGCCCCCGACATCAGCGAGGCGAAGGCGACGGAGCCGAACAGGACGAAATCGTGAAAACCCTGGACCTTGCCTTTTTCGGATGACTGGTAGCTGTCGGCCACCATGGCGGTGGCACCGATGAAGCTGAAGTTCCAGCCAAGGCCGAGCAGGATCAGCGCCGTCCAGAACTGCCACAGTGCCAACCCTGACAGCGCCACTATGGCGCAGCCAATCAGCAGCACCAGGCCGATGGCCACGATCCGCTCAGCGCCGAAGCGATAGATCAGCGACCCCGTGAAGAAGCTCGGCGCGAACATCGCCATCACATGCCAGGAAATGCCGAGCGTGGCGTCGTCGGTCGAAAGGCCGCAGCCGACCATGGCCAGCGGCGCGCCCGTCATGACGAAGCTCATCAGCGCGTAGCTGCCGACGGCGCAAAACAGCGCTGCGACGAAGCGCGGCCTGGTGACGATTTCCGAGAGCGGCCGGGCGTCGCTGTCGGCGATTTCCACCTTGTCGGTTGCCTTGGCCGGGATGCGCAACAAAGAGAGAATGGCGGCGCCGACCGCCGCCAGCACCAGGATGGACGCAAACGAGCCGGCAAACTTCACCGGCGAGAACAGGTCGCCGGTGAAGATGACGATCTGCGGCCCGAGTATGGCGGTGACGATGCCGCCGGCCAGCACGAAGGAGATGGCGCGCGCCTTGAATTCAGGCGGCGCATTGTCGGCGGCGGCAAAGCGGAACTGCTGGACGAAGGCGCCTCCGATGCCGATCACGGCCAAGCCGAAAGCGAATAGCCAGAAGCTGGCATGAAACAGCGCCAGCGTGGCGACCAGCCCGCCAAGCGCCGTGACCGCTGTGCCGGTCATGAAGCCGTCGCGCTGGCCGAGCCGGCGGATGATCGCCGCGGCCGGCAGGGAACCGAGCGCCACGCCGACATTGAAGCCGGTGATCGGCGCGGTTGCCAGCGACTTGTCAGCGTCGAGCAGGTACTGCCCGGCCAATCCGCCCATGGAAATGGCGATGGGTGCGGCCGAGCCGATGATCGCCTGCGAGGCTGCGAGGATGAAGGCGGTGCGACGCGCTTCCTTGCCCGCCTCAACGGCGACGACAGCAGTCATGAGGGGTCCTTGCCCCGGCCCTCGCCACGCACCCGGCGCGACACGCGATCAAGCACCGCATTGACCAGTTTCGGCTCGTCTTCTTCGTAAAATGCCTTGGCGATGTCGACATATTCGGAGACGATGACCGCCACCGGCACGTCCTCGCGCTGCATCAGCTCGTAGACGCCGGCGCGCAATATGGCGCGCAACGTCGAATCGAGCCTCGACAGAGGCCAGTCCTCGGTCAGCGCCTGTCGGATGACTGGATCGATGGTCTTCTGGTGCTCGACAACGCCGGCAAGAATGGCGCGAAACCACTGCGCATCGGCTTCGCGATAGAGCGCGCCATCGACTTCCTTGCCGAGCCTGAACGCCTCGTATTCGGCGGTGATCTCAAACACACCGCTGCCGGCGACGTCCATCTGGTAGAGCGCCTGCACGGCGGCCAGACGGGCAGCACCGCGCTTGTTGGCATGGCGAAACGCAGGCTGGCCGGGCGAAGCGGGTTCGCTCACGTTCGCTCTCCCAGCTGTTCCTTTAGAGCGATCATGGTCAGCGCCGCACGCGCCGCAAAGCCGCCCTTGTCGCCTTCCGAACGTCTTGCTCGCGTCCATGCCTGTTCGTCGTTTTCGGTGGTCAGGATGCCGTTGCCGATGCAGACCGCATCCTGCACGGACAGGTCCATCAGGGCACGGCTGGATTCATTGGCGACGATATCGAAATGATAGGTGTCGCCGCGGACCACCGTGCCGAGGGCGACGAAGCCGTCATAGTTCGTCCCGCCTTCGGAGGCACCGTCGAGCGCGAAGGAAATCACCGCCGGGATTTCGAGCGAGCCCGGAACAGTGACGACATCGTATGTCGCGCCCGCTTCCTCGAGGGCCTTTGTCGCGCCTTCGAGCAACGCGTCGGCAAGGTCGTCGTGAAAGCGCGCCTCGATGACAAGAAGGTGGGCCTTCTTCTTCGGACGGATGAACGCTTTGCCGTGTTGGGATGTGCCTGCCATAGATGTCTCCGGGGATCGCCGGTGACTTAGGCCGAAGCCGGTTTGATCGCAAGCGGAAGATTGCCGAAGGAACTTTCAAGGCCAACTCGGCGGCGGTCGCATCAGGGAATGGGCTTTATGGACGAGCGCCTCAAAGTCCCTCCTTCGCCGCCTCCACCAGTCGCGCCGCGTAGCGGGCCATGGTGTCGATCTCGAGGTTGACGCGGTCGCCGACCTGTCGCTCGCCCCAGGTGGTGACGGTCAGCGAATGGTGGATCAACAGCACGTCGAAGCGGGTGCCCTCGACCTTGTTGACGGTGAGCGAAGTGCCGTCGAGCGCGACGGAACCCTTGGGGGCGATGAATTTGGCAAGCTCGCGCGGTGCTTCCAGGGTGAAGCGAACGGCGTCGCCCTCTTCCTTACGCGCCACGATCTCGGCCATGCCGTCGACATGGCCGGACACTATATGGCCGCCAAGCTCGTCGCCGATCTTCAGAGCCCGCTCCAGGTTGATGCGCGTGCCGGATTTCCAGCCCATCGCGGTCGTCAGCCTGAGTGCTTCTTCCCAGGCCTCGACCTCGAACCAGCGTGCGTTGGCGCCGTCTTCCGGCAATCCCGTCACCGTCAGGCAGACGCCGCCGCAGGAAATCGAGGCGCCGATGGCAATGGTCTGCGGATCGTAAGCGGTGTCGATACGCAAACCGACGCCTTCCCTGAGCGGCATCACGGCAGCGACGGTGCCGACATCGGTGACGATTCCAGTGAACATTAGTTTGGCCCCGTGAACATCAGTTCGGTCCTAGATGTCTCTTATCCATTCCGCATATGTATCTTCGCCGAAACGCATGTTGCGCAATTTGCGAAATCCCGGCGGGATATTGTTGGCATCGACCGGCGATGCAATGCCGTCCCCGCCGATCGCATCCGGCCCCTGAAACAGCACGATGCGGTCGACTAGGCCTTCCTCAAGGAACGCCTTGGCCACCTCGGCGCCGCCCTCGACCAGCACGCTGGCCATGCCGAGCGCCGCCAGATCCTCGAGCAGTTCCGGCAACGCAATATCGCCTTCATACGTCTCAGTGCCGATAAAGCGCACGCCGGTGCGTTCGAGCGCGGCGCGCCGGTGCGGATCGGCCTCGGCGCAGGCGGCGACATAGAGCGGCACACGGTTGACGCCGGCGACCAGTTTCGAGGTCTCGGGTAGCCTGATCTGACGGTCGAGTACGATGCGCGCCGGCGAACGGCTCTCCAGTCCCGGAAGCCGAACCGTCAGCGCCGGATCGTCCTCCAGTGCCGTGCCGATGCCGATCAATATGCCATCGGCTTCGGCGCGCATCAGATAGACTTCGCGCCGCGCAATATCGCCGGTGATGGAGACCTGTCCCTCGCCTTTCACGCCGATCTTGTTGTCGCTCGAAAGCGCAAGTTTCAGGATCACTTCCGGGCGTTTTTTCAGAGATCGAATTAAATAGCCGGCCATCTGCTCCGCGGCCTCGGCCGCCAACACTTTTTCCACCACTTCGACGCCGGCGGCACGCAAGATTGCATAGCCCTTGCCGGAAACACGTGGGTCCGGATCGCTGGCAGCGCCGACCACACGCGCCACGCCGGCACTGACCAGCGCATTGGCGCAAGGCGGCGTGCGGCCGTGATGGGCGCAGGGCTCCAGCGTTACATAGGCGGTGGCGCCGCGCGCCAGTTCGCCGGCCTCTGCCAAAGCCTCGGTCTCGGCATGCGGCCGGCCGCCGACGGCGGTGACGCCGCTGCCGACGATCATCGGCCCGTCGCCGTCATCGCGCACGATCAGCGTGCCGACGGAAGGGTTGGTCGAGGTCCGCCCGGCATTCTTGCGCGACAGCCTGAGGGCTGCCGCCATATAGCGGCGATCGAGGACCTCTTGCTCAGCCGTGCTGCGTTCGGACCCTGCCATGCTCAGCTGGCGTCCTCTTCGCTCTTCAGCTCTTCGCCCCTGGGCTCGTCGGTTTTGAGCTCGTCGCCTTTGAGTTCGCCCAACACGTCGTGGAAATCCTTGGCCTCGCGGAAATTGCGGTAGACGGAGGCAAAGCGCACATAGGCGACATCATCGAGCGACTTAAGTGCTTCCATGACCAGCCGGCCGACTTCCCCCGAGGCCACCTCGGTCTCGCCCGAGCTTTCGAGCTGGCGCACGATGCCGGTCACCGCCCGATCGATACGTTCCGGGTCGACATTGCGCTTGCGTACCGCGATCTCGACAGAGCGCAGCAACTTGTCGCGGTCGAACGGCACCTTGCGTCCAGACTTCTTCACCACGACGAGATCGCGCAGTTGTACCCGCTCGAAAGTGGTGAAGCGGCCGCCGCAATCCGGGCAGACGCGCCGCCTGCGGATCGCCGCGCCGTCTTCGGCGGGGCGAGAATCCTTCACCTGCGTATCTTCGGACTGGCAATAAGGGCAGCGCATGGAGAGCCTTCGGTTCGCGATTCTCGTGGAGCGAAAGGCTTAGAGGTTTTTGCCGCCGTGGCAAAGTATGGCCGATGACCGATCGCGTCTCAGAGATAGCGAGGCGCGAGGAAAATTGCGAGAGCGGCAATCAGTTGACAGCGGTCCGCCAATCAGGGCGCGACGTCGCCGGTCGGGAAGCCGCAAGACGTGCCGAGATAGCGATAGGCCTTGGTGAAGCCGTCCATCGATATGGTCGCGACCGGCTTGTCGGCGAAGCTGACATCGAGGGCGCTGGTGCGGCGCATGGCGCGCAGTACCGCGAGCGTGGTCTCGGACTTGTTGTCTATCATCCACTGTCCGTCGGCGATAAGACGAAAACCGGCCTTGATCTTGTCGTTGACGTCCCGGAACACCACCGGGATGTTATCGCCCTTGGGCAAGTCACTGTTTCTCACGGCGATGATGAGGCTCGGATAACCATCGGGTGGCAATACGTCGCCATTCGAGATGGCCAGTGTAAGGGTGCCGCTGGTGCCGTTTGCGTCGAAAAAGACCGTCGACGCGGCGCAGGTCTTGCGCACATCCTCACCGGTGTTGACCTCGTCCATCGTGGTGGACCACCTGCCGAAGGTCTCTGTCTTGGGTGTTGCCGGGGTTGGCTCGGTCTGCGCCAAGGCGCGGCCGGACAGCTGCAGAATAGCCGATGCCAGCAAGGCACCAAAGCCGGCGAAACGGAAAGTTTGCATCATTAAGCTTCTCCGCAGTTGCCTTGCTGTCGCACCGGAGTTGTCACGGGCGACACTCCGCGTCGGTCAACCAAGATACGGGTAAAGCGGAAAACGATCGGTCAATGCCGCCACCTTGGCCTTCACGGTCGCCTCGACGGCCGCATTGCCCTCGTCGGAATTGGCGACCTTCAGCCCATCCAGCACTTCGGCGATCAGCTTGCCGATCTCGCGGAACTCGGCCTGACCGAAGCCGCGCGTGGTGCCGGCCGGCGTGCCGAGCCGAACGCCCGATGTCACGAAAGGCTTTTCCGGATCGAAGGGGATGCCGTTCTTGTTGCAGGTGATGTTGGCGCGGCCAAGGGCAGCCTCGGCGCGCTTGCCGGTGGCGTTCTTGGGACGCAGGTCGACCAACATCAGATGGTTGTCGGTGCCGCCGGAGACGATGTCGAGACCGGTTTCCTGCAGACTGGAGGCCAGCGCCTTGGCATTGGCGACGACGCTCTCCGCATAGATCTTGAAGCTCGGCTTCAGCGCCTCGCCCAGAGCCACCGCCTTTGCGGCGATCACATGCATCAGCGGTCCACCCTGCAGGCCGGGGAAGACGGCCGAATTCATCTTCTTGGCAATATCCTCGTCATTGCAAAGGATCATGCCGCCGCGCGGCCCGCGCAGCGATTTGTGCGTCGTGGTGGTGACCACATGGGCATGCGGCAGCGGCGACGGATGCATGCCGCCGGCGACCAGGCCGGCGATGTGAGCCATGTCGACCATCAGATAGGCACCGATCGAATCGGCGATCTCGCGAAAACGCTTCCAGTCCCAGACACGTGAATAGGCTGTGCCGCCGGCCAGGATCAATTTCGGCCTGGTCTCATGGGCGGTCTTCTCGATCGCATCCATGTCGAGCAGATGATCGTCCCGGCGCACGCCATAGGAGACGACCTTGAACCATTTGCCGCTCATATTGACCGGCGAGCCATGTGTCAGGTGTCCGCCGGAATTGAGGTCGAGGCCCATGAAGGTGTCGCCGGGCTGCAGCAACGCCAGGAACACCGCCTGGTTCATCTGGCTGCCGGAATTCGGCTGGACGTTGGCGAAGTTGCAGCCGAACAGCTTTTTCGCGCGTTCGATGGCCAGTTCCTCGGCGACATCGACGAATTGGCAGCCGCCATAGTAGCGCTTGCCCGGATAGCCCTCGGCATATTTGTTGGTCATGATCGACCCCTGTGCCTCGAGCACGGCACGCGAGACGATATTTTCCGAGGCAATCAGCTCGATCTCGTGGCGCTGGCGGCCGAGTTCGTTGCGGATTGCGCCGAAAATCTCGGGGTCGGCATCGGCAAGCGTGGTTTCGAAAAAGGATTCGAATTTGTTCGACACTGCCGCTGCTGTTGCCATGGGCTGAAATCCTCAAGGTTCGGGGTCTGTCGCGCCATTAACACAGTTGCTTTCGGCCCGCCACGTTTGCAGCGCGAAATTTGCTGGCCGGATTGCGCCAGAGAGACTGGCAGCCTCTATTTCCTTGCCTGCCGGCCCTTCAGCAGGGCCTCGGTGAGCGTGATCTCGGTGAACAGCGCCTGCATCGTATGGTCGTTAATCCGGCCGCTGCGAAACATTGCGCGAACCGCTGCGCGTTCGGCCTCAATGCCCGCCAGCCTCAATTCGAGTTCCAGCCGTCCGGCCTCGCGGGCCTCGGCGCGCGCCTCGTCGGCTTCGTCGGAGGCAGCGATGCGGCGACGGTAGCCGGCGACGATGCTGTCGGCGGTGGCAAGCCGGGCGCCGGGTGTTTCCCCTTCATCGCCGTCGGTCGCGCCGGCCATGCTCTCGATGCGGGCGATGGCGGCCTTGGCCGCGCCCACGCGCGCAAGACGCTCCTCGGCAGCGCCAGGATCCTCGCCCGGCTCGACCAGCCCTCGTGCCACCTTGGGTAAGGCAAGGCTGGCAATGAGCAATGAGCAGATGATGACGCCTGCGGCGAGGAAGATCACCACGTCGCGCGCCGGAAAGGGCGAACCATTCGGCATGGCGAGCGGCAGCGACAGGATGCCGGCCAGCGTGATGGCGCCGCGCACGCCGGCAACAGAGCCGGCGATCCGGACGCGCAGCCCGAACGGCTCGGCCTTCTGCTCGCGTAATCGCGCTGAGACGCGCGTCGCGATGTCGCCGACCCAGATCCACAGAAAGCGCAGCCCGATCAGGCATAGTGTCAGCGCGACCACCGTGGCGATTGGCTGGATGACCGGATAGCGGCTGCCGAGCTCAGGCGGCACGTTGCCGATGATTTCGGGAAGCTGCAACCCGAGCAGGATGAACAGCGCGCCGTTGAAGACGAAGGATAGCGTCGTCCACAGCGATATGGTCTGTATGCGTGCCGAGACGCCGAGAAAGCGGAAAATCCCGGAGCCGCCGGTGAGCACTCCGGCCGTGACCGCCGCCAGAATGCCCGAGGCGCCGACATTCTCGGCGCCGAGATAGGCGATGAACGGCAGCAGGACCATGACCAGCACCTGCACCTCGGCCGGCACGCCGCCGATACGGTTCAGCAATTGCAGCGCCTTGGCGGCGACGAACAAGGCAGCCACGCCGGCCAGGATGCCGGCAGCGACGGCATAGAGGAAAGTCACGGACGCCGCGACGAAGGAGAAGCTGCCGGTCAAGGCAGCTGCCACCGCAAAGCGGAACATCACGAGGCCCGACGCATCGTTGAGCAGCGCCTCGCCCTCCAGGATGTGCATCAGCCGGGCCGGGACCAGGCTCTTGTCGACGATCGAGGAGACGGCCACCGCATCCGTCGGGGACAGCACCGCAGCAAGTGCGAAAGCGACGACGAGCGGGATGCTCGGGACAAGCCAGTGCAAAGCGTAGCCGAAGCCGACAATGGTGAAGAAGACCAGCCCGATGGCGAGGTCGAGGATCGGCCCGCGCAGCGCGATCAGTTCGCGCTTCGGCGCACCATAGGCGTCGCTGAACAGCAGCGGTGGGATGAACACCAGCAGGAACAGCTCGGGATCGATCTCGACATGCATGCCGCGCACCGGCCAGGCGAGCGCTGCACCGATGGCGATCTGCAGTACCGGCAGCGGCACCCGCACCAGCCGGACCAGCGCGCCCGAAACGGCGACGAAGATGAGCACGACCAGAATGAACATTGCGACATGCATGATGCGATTTCCGACTACAGCGCCGCGTCCTTTTTCCGGCAATCGGCCCAGCAAAGCTTTCCGCGAAAGACCCCGGCAACGAAAAAAGGCCGCCCTTCCGGCGGCCTTTTTGCAAATGAACTCAGCTGCTTAGAGCGCGGATGTGATCTGCAGCTCGTTGGCCCCGTCGAGGCCGTAAATGTCGTCACGGAACTGGACCACGCCCGGCCCTGTCGACCAGGCCGAGACGTAGAGAAAATAAACCGGCACCGGATTGGTGACCTGCACCGGCGTGTTCTCCCCGGTCTTGATCGCCGCCTCGAAATGCTGGCGATCCCAGCCCGGTGTGTCGCGCAGAATCCAGGTGACGAGGTCGCGCACGTTCTGAACCCGCACGCAGCCAGAGGAATCGAAGCGCATCAGCTTGCCGAACAGGCTCTGCTGCGGCGTGTCGTGCATGTAGACGCCGTCCGGGCTGGGGAAATTGATCTTGACCGAGGCCATCGCGTTGCCGGCGCCCGGATCCTGGCGGAAGCGGTACTTCTCGGCGTCGTCGGTCGACCAGTCAACGGTCAGCGGATCAACCTCGCTGCCATCCGGTGCGAACAGACGGATGTGGCTATCCTTGAGATAGTTGGGGTCCTTCCGCATCAGCGGAATGATGTCCTTGCGCACGATCGAGACCGGCGCGTTCCAGTAGGGATTGACGATGATCTCGTTGATCTTGGAATTGACGATCGGCGTCTGGCGGTCGATCTTGCCGACGATCGCGGTATGGCGCAGCACGACGCGATCGTTCTCGACCGCCTCGATCTGTGCGCCCGGGATGTCGACCAGCACGTAACGGTTGCCTAGAGTACCGGCACGCTCGCGCAGCCGCTGCAGATTGGTCTGCAACTGGCCGAGCCGAATTGGCGCCGAAACATTCATCGCCGCATAAGAATACTGGCCCAGCGTCCCGTCGGCAGGCAGGCCATGGCGCGCCTGGAAGCGTTTGACCGCCGAGTCGACATAGGAATCGAAGGCTGTCGAAATGCCGGCGCTCTGCGCCAGATCGCCCGCAATCATCAGGCGCTTGCGCAGCGGGACCACGTCGGGATCATCGACGCCGAGCTGCAATTTCTTGGTGTCGGGAACCGGCTCCCAGCCGCCCTGGGCGACGATGTTCTGGTATTGCGCGACCGCCTGCTCGGTAAACGAAACGGTCTGCAGGCTGAAGATCGGCAGCGTCGAAGCCACTTTGCCGCCCTGGCTGGGGCGGGCGTCGAACTGGTCGTCCCAGTTGCCGCGGGCCGAGGATTTCAGGATATCCCCGATCACATCCTGCGCACTGGCGCGGCCGGCGACGATAGCGGCTGCGAGCGCGGAGGCTCCTGAAAGGAAGAAACGGCGGCTGGTTCTCATGGACGTTCCAGACATTCTTGCTACAATTCCACTCACCGGGCGGTCTCGCCCGCACTCTAGAGTTGGCTTCTTAACAATTAGCCAACCATGGCCCGCATCACTTCGGTGTAAAAACACAGGGGAAGTGACTTGGGCACAGGACAAATGCACGGCTTTGGCCCCAGCATCACCCGCATCTTCGGTTCCATTGGAATATGGCGGCAACGTGGCTGTTGCTCGAATTTGGATCGGCCGGCCTGACGAAACGGCAAGACCGGTGCTTTTCGGCACCGGCCTTTGGTCGACTCCGCGGCAGCACTTCCGTAGTCCAGCTTCAGATCTTGATGCGGCGGATGCGATTACATCCGGTAGGCGATGGTATCGTTCCAGAACCGATCCAGGCGCTGCAGGGCGCGGTTCATCTGCTTGAACTCTTCCGTGTTGATGCCGCCAACCTGCTCGATCGAACCGACATGGCGCTCGTAGAGGCCGGCGACGACTTCCGCCACCTCATTGCCCTTCGGCGTCAGCGAAACCCGCACCGAACGGCGGTCGATGCGCGAGCGCTGGTGGTTGATGAAGCCGAGATCGACCAGCTTCTTCAGATTGTAGGAGACATTCGAGCCGAGATAATAGCCGCGCGAGCGCAGTTCGCCGGCGGTCAGCTCCGAATTGCCGATGTTGAACAGGAGCAGCGCCTGGATGGCGTTGATGTCGGAGCGACCGTTGCGGTCGAATTCGTCCTTGATCACGTCAAGCAGACGGCGATGCAGCCGCTCGACCAGCTGCAGCGATTCCATGTACAGCGAACGGATCGCCTCGCGGCGGTCATCGGATACGTTGGCGGTCTTCGCCGCCGGACGCGAATTGATCATTGTCTTTGCCTCTCGTTTGTCGCCCGGTGATTTTTTGTTCTTCACCTTGATCGCGACACTATCGAATACTCATAAAATTCGACTTAAACGCCAAGGCTAACAAGAGCTTACCGGTAAGGGGTTTCGAAAGAGGCTTAACGGACGGTCACCCCAGCAAGGATAATTAACCTAAAGATTTAGCCAACGATCCTGGCCGGAATTGCTATCGCCGGGGTTGCCGCTTCTGGATCCAGATCACCACGCGGAACACTATGTAGAGCAGCGCCACCGCAAGGTGCGAGGCGACGATCAGCGGCCGGTGGCCGAACAGCTCGGGGAAGCCGGCATACATGACGCACTCGGTCACCGCGCAGATGAACCAGATCACCGGCCCCCAGGACGCCAGCATCCAGAGGCCGGCGGCAGCGAACGGAAAAAACACCGCCAGCACCACCGCCGCCACCTGCCAGTGCACCGGCATCAGGTCGAAGCGCCACAACGGGCCGGGGTAAAAGCCGATCAGCCGGATCCAGTACAAGATGCCGAACAGCAGACAGTAGCCGGCGATGACGCGCTGGAACCAGGCGAAGATGACCTCGATCGTCGAGGGCTGCAGCACCACGCGTCTCGAGGCGACCTCGCTCACAGCTTCAGTTCCCGTTCGCCGAGCGGTGCGAAATAGGCGTCGACGTTGGCGGCGCTGACGTCATCGATGCCTGCCGGCCGCCATTGCGGCGTCGAGCCTTTATCGATGATGGCGGCGCGGATACCTTCATAGAAGTCGTGCCCGGCAAGCATGCGGTTGAGGATACGGAACTCCATTTTCATGCACTCGTCCATCGACAACGTCTGCCCGGCGCTGATCTGGCGCCATGCAACATGCAAGCTGGTCGGTGAACGTGTGCGGATGGTGGCCAGCGTCTTTGCCGCGAACTCGTCGGCAGCGGCTGCCCGCTCCAGGCTAGCGACGATATCGGCCAGCGACGGCTGCGCGAAATGCCGGGCGATGGCTTCCAGCGTCGGCCTGTCGGTCTCGCGCCTGGCCGGGACGAAGCAGCCGCGCAGCACCGATTCCGGGTCGCCGCTTTCCGCCAGACGGTCGAGGAAGCCGGCCTGGCCCTCCGCCTTGATCGTATGGGTGGCGAGGCCCGACCACAAAGCATCGCCATAGCGGATGCGGTTGCCGGTCAGCGCCAGATACATGCCGAAGCTGCCGCCGAGATCCGGCAACAGATGGCTGGCGCCGACATCCGGGAAAAAGCCGATGCCGACCTCGGGCATGGCAAACTGGGCGTTCTCGGTCAGCACTCGCTGCGAGCCATGGAAGGAGATACCTACGCCGCCGCCCATGACGATGCCGTCGATCACCGCGACATAGGGTTTCTTGAAGCGGGCGATGCGGGCATTCAGCCGGTATTCATCGGCGAAGAAATCGACCGGAGGCCTTCCTGCGCGGCCGGCTTCGTAGATGTGGAGGATGTCGCCGCCCGCCGAAAATGCCCTGCCCTCGGCCTTGACGACGACAACGTCGACGCCGTCGTCGCGCTCCCAACTGCGCAGCGCCTTGTCCAGCGCCTTGACCATGCGGTGGGTTACGGCATTGAGCGCCTGCGGCCGCGTCAGCGTGACGACGCCGGCCCTGCCCAATCTTTCGAAGCGAATCTCGTCGCCTCCGCCAAAATCCATCGCCAGAGAATCCCTCCCCGCGCCCGCCGGGAGTGAAGTGCTAAAGCGTGGCGCATGGCCGCGTCAATGGCGGCGCCCAATCCGCTGCATGGTCGTCGGCGTCACCCAGTGCTAATGCTGGCGCTTTGAACCGGAAGGTTGAACCATGCCTTGGTTGCCGCGCCTTGCTGTTGTGGTGGTCGGCCTGATCGCTGCGAACGCTCCTCCCGTATCGGCCGGAACCGTCGACGAGCTCTATCAATCGCAGACCATCGTCACCGGCCAGGGCGAGGTCAACAGGCAGATCGGTTTCAAGGCCTGCCTCGATGCGGTGCTGGTTCGTGTGTCCGGCGATCAGCGGCTGCCGAAGAGAACTGAGATGGCGGCGCTGCGCGACAAGGCCGGCAGCTTCGTTGCCGAATTCCGCTATCGCGACCGTCTCGAAGGCATTCCGGTCCATGACGAACAGGGCACCCATGACCGGCCGCACGATCTCACTTGTCTGTACAGGCCTGACGTTATCGATCCGGTGCTTGCCACGCTCGGCAGCAAACCATGGCTTGGCGAGCGGCCACGCCTGGTAATTTTCCTGGCGGCGGAGCAAGGCACAAGGCAGTTCGTGCTGACCGCCGACGATGAGCGCGGGGCGGCGATGCGCGAATCGTTCGTCAACGCCACCGGTCCGCTGGTCATGCGGATTGTGTTTCCCGAAGCGTCGCTGCTATCGGCCTCAAAGCTTAACGACCAGGCCCTGCGCCATGCCGATATCACGACGCTGGACCAGCTTGCCAGGAAGGCCGGAGCCGACCAGGCGCTCGCCGGCAGTATCGTCTGGAGCGACAAGGAACTGGGCTGGATAGCCGACTGGCGGCTTGCCTTGAATGGCAAGAGCTACAATTGGCAAGTGCGCGGCGTCAGCTTCGACGAGGCATTCCGCGTCGCCATGCGGGGTGCTGCGCAGATCCTATCGGGCAATGGGCAACCAGAATAGCGCCCGACAGGACCGCTGGCACAATCGTGTCGCATTGGTCAGCAGCGAAAGCTCGTGGTAAAAGCCGCCCGATCCGGAGTTTTTGCGATGAACAAATTCACCCCTGCAAAGCCTGCCGGCGCGCGCAGCGTCGACGAGATCACCGGCAGCCGGCGGCTGCGGCGCATGCGCAAGGCCGATTGGTCGCGCCGCCTTGTCCAGGAGAACCGGCTGTCGGTCGACGATCTGATCTGGCCGATCTTCGTCGTCGACGGCAGACAAGTGCGCGAACCGATTGCCGCCATGCCCGGCGTGTTCCGCCTGTCGCTCGACCTCGCCGTCAAGGAGGCTGAGCGAGCGGCCAAACTTGGCATTCCGGCGATCGCCACTTTCCCCAATGTCGAGCTCGGCCTGCGCGATCAGACCGGTTCGCATATCCTCGATCCGGAAAACATCATCAACCGTGCCACCCGCGCCATCAAGCACGCGGTGCCGGAGATCGGCATCATCACCGACGCCGCGCTTGACCCTTTCACCTCGCATGGCCATGACGGCATCTTGCGCGAGGGCATTATCGTCAATGATGAAACGGTGGAGCAGGTGACGGCGGCGGCAGTCATCCAGGCGGCGGCGGGGGCCGACATCATTGCCCCCTCGGACATGATGGACGGCCGGATCGGTGCCATCCGCGATGCGCTCGACGCCAATGGATTTCAGGATGTGGCGATCATGTCCTATGCGACCAAGTTCGCATCCGCCTTTTACGGCCCCTATCGTGAGGCGGTCGGCACCGCCGGCCTGCTCAAGGGCAACAAGAAGACCTATTACATCGACCACGCCAATTCCGACGAAGCGGTGCGCGAGGCCGAGCAGGATCTCGCCGAGGGCGCCGACATGCTGATGGTCAAGCCCGGCCTGCCCTATCTCGACATCATCCGGCGGCTCAAGGACGAGTTGCAGATGCCGACCTTCGCCTATCAGGTCTCGGGCGAATATTCGATGATCAAGGCCGCCGCCGCCAATGGCTGGATCGATGGCGAAAAGGCGATGCTGGAATCGCTGCTCGCCTTCAAGCGCGCCGGCTGCGACGGGATTCTCACCTACTTTGCGCCCGAAGTGGCGGCGATGCTCAAGGGGTGATGCGCCTTTGTAGCGTCTACATCGAGTAGTGTTCGTTCGTCCAAAGCGCGACATGGAACGCCGCAGGACATCGCTTCAAGTTTACGCTGCCCCTCGTTGCCCTGCCGGGCATTTCTCGCCGTAAAGTGGCAGGGAGAAAGACGCGTTCGTAAAAGATTTCACCAATCTCCAGCGTTGCAAAAATATCGACGTTGCGGCCAGCCCCTTCTCCCCGTCACTATACAGGGAGAAGCTGCCGGCAGGCGGATGACGGGCGGCGCCGACATTGAGATTAGTTATTCCAACATGATTTGGAAGCGATTGCCCCGCCGGCGATTCAAAATACCGCTTGCAAAATGCAATCAGTTAAGCTACCCCGATAACTGCTTGCATCTCACAATTGGTTATCGAGGAGGCTCTCATGTCCAAACTTCGCGTCAGCGCTTTCACCTTGTCGATCGACGGCTTCGGCGCCGGTCCCGACCAAGACCTGAAGAACCCGCTGGGTGTTGGCGGGGAAGCCCTGCACGAATGGATGTTCGGCACCCGCACCTTCCGCAAGATGGTCCTCGGCAAGGATGGCGGGACCACGGACACTGACGAGGCGTTCGCCGCGCGCAGCTTCAAAAATATCGGCGCGTGGATCCTGGGCCGCAACATGTTTGGGCCGATCCGCGGCGAATGGCCGGATGACAGCTGGAAAGGCTGGTGGGGTGACAACCCGCCCTACCATGTGCCGGTCTTCGTGCTCACGCACCATCCACGTGATCCCATTGTCATGGAGGGCGGCACGACCTTCTATTTCGTGACCGACGGCATCCACTCAGCGCTGGAGAAGGCGAAAGCAGTGGTTGACGGCAAGGATGTACGGCTGGGCGGTGGCGTTTCTACGATCCGGCAATATCTCAAGGAAAAGCTCATCGACGAAATGCATCTGGCGATCTCACCGGTCCTGCTAGGCGCCGGCGAGAGCCTTTTTGCCGGCATCGACATGCCCAAGCTCGGCTATCGCTGCAGCGAGCAGGTCGCGACGCCGAAGGCCACGCATGTCATCATCGAGCGCACCTAGCTTGTTGCAGGGCGCCGCCATGGAGGCGCCGCCTTCCTCGCCGCTTTAGTCAGTACTTCTCCGGCACATACAGTTCGCGCGGCAGTACCTGGCGCTCGTATTCGGGATTGAAGACGCGCTCCGGCAGTGTGATCTCTTCGTGCGGCACCTCCTCATAGGGCATCTGCTTGAGCAGATGGTCGATGCAGTTCAGCCGTGCCCGCTTCTTGTCGTTGCCCTCGACGATGAACCACGGGGCTTCCGGAATATTGGTGCGGGCGAACGTTTCTTCCTTGGCCTTGGTGTACTGCTCCCAGCGCACGCGCGACTGGAGATCCATCGGCGACAGTTTCCATTGCTTCATCGGGTCATGGATGCGCATCAAAAAGCGCATCTGCTGCTCCTCGTCGGTGATCGAAAACCAGTATTTGACAAGCGTAATGCCTGAGCGGACCAGCATGCGTTCGAATTCCGGAACGTCGCGGAAGAACTCCTCGACCTGATCCGGCTGGGCAAAGCCCATTACCCGCTCGACGCCGGAGCGGTTGTACCAGGAGCGGTCGAACAGCACGATCTCGCCGCCGGCCGGCAGATGCGGAACGTAGCGCTGGAAATACCATTGCGACTTCTCGCGCTCGGTCGGCGCCGGAAGTGCTGCGACGCGGCAGATGCGCGGATTAAGCCTCTGGGTGATGCGCTTGATAACACCACCCTTGCCCGCCGAGTCGCGGCCCTCGAAGACCACGACGAGCTTCTTCTTGTGATAGGCGACCCAGGATTGCAGCTTGATCAATTCGGATTGCAGCGTGATGAGATCGCGAAAATACTGCAGGCGGTCGATCGATGGCGGATGTGCATTCTTGTAGATCTTGGCGATCTCCATCGACAGCACCGGCTCCGAGATTTCCAGCTCATAATCTTCGTCGAGCGTGTCGGCGAGTTCCGCTTCCAGCCAGTCCCTGGCCGGGGAATTCTGTTTTATCTCGGTCATTTGCGCTGCTCCGCTTACAGGCCTTGCCGGCCGCTGTCAGGCGCTCTGCCGCCCGGCCCGGCGGCCGGAAATCGAAGCGCTGGACCGATGTTAGTATAGGCCGGCAATGACGGTTTTATTGCAGCCACTACTGCGCTGGCTATGCGTTCAATCCGCAAGATGTGATCGAGCTTGCCCTGCGGGGCGGGCGACAAGCGGAACGAATTATCCTACAAATGCCCGGTTCACTGAGGGGCTGTCGTTTGCAACGCCCTTTCCCGATAAATCGTGAGGATACGACATGGAATACCGCACTCTCGGCCGTTCCGGGCTGAAGGTTTCGACCCTGACAATGGGCACCATGACATTCGGCGGCGGCGGCGCGTTTTCGGCGGTTGGCAAGACCGACCTCGACGAGGCGCGTCGGATGATCGACCTTTGCATCGATGCCGGCGTCAATGTCATCGACACCGCCAACGTCTATTCGAACGGGGTGTCGGAAGAGATCATCGGCGAGGCGCTCGGCGGCAAGCGCAAGGGCGACGTGTTGATCGCCTCCAAGGCGCGCATGCGGATCGGCAAAGGCCCCAATGATGAAGGCCTGTCGCGCTACCATTTGGTCCGCGAATGCGAAAGGAGCCTTAAGCGGCTCAGGACGGATGTCATCGACATCTATTTCCTGCACGAGTGGGATGGCCTGACACCGCTCGAGGAAACCATCGCCGCGCTCGACACGCTGGTCGCGCAGGGCAAGGTCCGCTATGTCGGCTGTTCCAATTATTCCGGCTGGCAGGTGATGAAGGGGCTTGGCATCAGCGATCATCATCACCAGCCGCGCTTCGTCACCCAGCAGATCCACTACACGCTGGAAGCGCGCGAGGCCGAGTATGAATTGTTGCCGATCTCGGTCGACCAGGGGCTCGGCGTGCTGGTCTGGAGCCCGCTTGCCGGCGGGTTGCTGTCCGGCAAATACCACCGTGACCAGCCGACCGCCCGCCAGCTCAGCGGCTGGTCGGAACCGCCGATCCGCGACGAGGACCGGCTGTGGCGGATCGTCGACGTGCTGATCGATATCGGCAAGAACCACGGCGTGTCGGCAGCGCAGGTGGCGCTTGCCTGGCTACTCGGCCGGCCCGCCGTCAGCTCATTGGTGATCGGCGGACGAACCGAAGCGCATTTCAAAGACAATATCGCCGCTGCAAGCCTGGTGCTTGGCGATGAGGAGCGCACACGCCTCGATGCGGTCAGCAGGCCGCCCGTGCTCTATCCCTACTGGCACCAGCAGTTCACCGCAAAGGACCGGTTCGGTCCGGCCGATCTCGTCCTCGACCGCGACGGCGCCTGAAAAGCCGGGCTCTCCGGACTGCGCGGAGATATGGAGCCCGATCGTGCCTTGCGCTGTTGTGTTTGCGGTCCAATGCTCCTAGGCAAAGGCCAAGCACAATGAAAGGAAACGATATGGCACGAGCACCGAACTACGGTCAGGAACGCAAGGAACGCGACCGGCAGAAGGCTGCCAAGAAGGCGGAAAAGCAGGCTGCCAAGGTCGCAGCCAAGGAGCGATCGAAGCCCGAGGGCGAGAGAGAGTCCCAAACCAAAACCGAAACGGCCGAGTGATGACGCCCGGCCTGTCAGGCGGTCCGCGCCTCGGTCAAATCCCGCTATGCCTCAGGCGGGCGCCTTGTCGCTGACGAAGACGTTCACTTCACGAGCGGCGGCAATGAAGGCCCGTCTTGCGTTCATGGCCGGCTTGTCGCCGGCCAGCGCATCATGACAGGCTTGCAACGCTTCGCGGTGCTTGGGGCTGCGCTTGCCGGGCCAATTGTTGAGGAGGTAGTCGGAAGCCTCGCGGGCCGTACGCAAGAGCTGATTGCTTCCCGCCGCGCCCTTGACGGTCACGGGTGTGTCAAATCGGTTGTTTTCCATCGCTGCTCTTACGCCATCGGCATTTGCGAAGCGAGACCGAAAGTAGCATTCTTCGCTCATCTGCTCTTTTCGTGATCAATGGCAGCCGATCCTCACTCAAGCGACGACCGCAAATCCCCGGGCGCGCAGGCCGCGCCGGTCGTTGCGCAGCGAGGTCACCAGCCGGTCGCGGCTGCCGATGATATGGGCCGAAAGCAGGCGGGCGGCGCTATCGGCATCGCCGGCCCGCACCGCCGACAGAATGGCATGGTGTTCGGCCCAGGCACGGCCAAGCGCTGCCTCGTCGCGAACCTCGAGCCAGCGGGCGCGCGACAGGCGCGTCATCGCATCGCGAACCGCTCTGAACAGGAACTCGTTGCCGGATAGACGTGCCAGCTCGATATGAAAATCCCTGCCGACGCGATGCCATTCCTCGCGCGGCGTCTTGTCGTCGCAAGAATCGAGCATCGCCTCGATGATTTCGACGGCACTTCTGTCCTGCAAGGTGCAAGTTAGTCTGAGTGCCGCGACCTCGACCGCCTCGCGATAGACGGCGATCTGCTCGAGTTCAGCAAGATTGATGGGCGAGACCGTCCAGCCGCGGCCGTCGCGGCAGATCAGGCCTTCAGTCTCGAGCCGCAGCAATGCCGCCCTGACCGGCGTGCGCGATGCGCCGAAGCGGCTTTCGACCCAGCGCTCCGTCAGCCGCTCGCCGGGACCGATCTCGAGCCCGAGGATCATCTCGCGAAGCTGCTTTTCGACGTTCTGCATCTGCGACATTGGCGTTCCGTTCAGGTCATTTGTTCCGGCAATCGGATCACTGGCCGGCGTTGGCCGATCACGCCGGCCTTTGTCGATCATGTTTGAGAGGCCCGCATTGACAGCGACGGGGCTTGCGTTCATGACAGATACCAGCTTGGTATCCCAAATTGGTATCCGTAGCAAGTTTCATGCAAGCTGGCCGGACAGGACATGACATGCCGCAAGACGCCGCCCTCGCCATGCAAGGCACGCACAACGTCCACTGGCGCCGCAATCTCGCCGTGTGTTTTGCCGGCTCGTTCAGCACGCTTGTAGCGATGACGCTGCTGTTGCCCTTCCTGCCGCTTTACGTCGAGCAGCTGGGCGCCGAGGGCCATGCGGCGATCGTGCAGTGGTCGGGCATCGCCTACGGCGCCACCTTCCTTGCTGCCGCGCTGGTCGCGCCCCTGTGGGGGCGGCTAGGCGACCGCTACGGCCGCAAACTGATGCTGGTGCGAGCCAGTTTCGGCATGGCGCTGTGTATGTCGCTGACCGGCATGGTGCAGACCGTCTGGCAATTGGTGCTCTTGCGCCTGCTGATCGGCTTTGCCGGCGGCTATTCTTCGGGCTCGACCATCCTGGTTGCCATGCAGACGCCGAAGGATCGCTCCGGCTGGGCGCTGGGCGTGCTGTCGGCCGGAATCACGGCCGGTGCCCTGGTCGGTCCGCTGCTTGGCGGCGCGCTGCCGCCGCTGATTGGCATCCGCGCCACATTCCTGCTCGCCGGCGGCGTCATTTTCCTGGCTTTTCTGGCAACCACCTTGCTGATCAAGGAGGCCCCTCGCCCGGTTGCCGCCAAGGCCGCGTCAGAAGAAAAAGTGAAAGACGGCTGGTCGCAGATTCCCGACAAGCGCCCCGTCGTCGCCATGCTGGCGACCGGCATGCTGTTGAGTTTCGCCACCATGTCGATCGAGCCGATCATCACCGTCTATGTCCAGCAGCTCATCGAAGATCAGAGCCAGGTCACGCTGGTCTCCGGCATCGTCATGTCCGCGGCAGCGCTCGGCGCCATCCTGTCGGCGTCGCGGCTCGGCAAGCTCGCCGACCGTATCGGCCACTGGAACGTCATCGTTGCCGCACTCGCCGTCTCGGCGCTGCTGCTGATCCCGCAGGCCTTCGTTACCCAGGGCTGGCAACTCGTCGGCCTGCGTTTCCTGATGGGCCTGGCGCTTGGCGGTCTTTTGCCCTGCATCACCAGCGTCATCCGCCACAATGTGCCCGACGGGGTCGGCGGCAACGTACTGGGCTTGTCGATCTCGGCGCAATATGTCGGGCAGGTCGCCGGACCGTTGCTCGGCGGCTTCGCCGGCGGCCATTTCGGTATGCGCTCGGTGTTTCTCGGCACATCCATTCTGATGGCGGGCGGAGCGGCCTATAACTGGCTGGTCCAGTCGCGCCGCGAACGCGACATGCTGGCGGAAGCCGGCAAATCCTGACACGGTTCGCGGCACTATCTCAGGCGGTCGCCAGGAATCACGGAGGCGTGGAAATGAGCACGGATGAACACGCGGCAGGCGGCCGCATTCTGGTTCTTGCCGGCGGCCTATGCGGCGCAACCGGCGTGGCGCTTTCGGCGGCGGCGGCACATCTCGGCGGCGCTTTCGTCGGTACGGCCGCATCCTTCCTGCTCTTGCATGCGCCGGTCTTCCTTACCGTCGGGCTGCTCGGTGGCAATAGCATCCTGCGAACCGGAAGCCTCATCCTTCTCGTCGGGCTTCTGCTATTCTCGGGAGATCTTTTGGCCCGCGACTTCCTTGGCTCGCGGCTGTTCCCGATGTCGGCGCCGATCGGCGGCACGTTGCTCATCGGCGGCTGGCTGATGATGGCCGCCTCGGCGCTGGTGCGCCCGCGCCGCCATTGATGCGGCAACCAATGGCGGCCGCTGCTCCTTCGCCAGCCGCCCTCGATCCACGAGCTCTGTCTTGCCAGCTCAGTCTCGCGGACGTTCGGGCCGGACTTGGCCATCGCTGTTGGTCGTCTTGACTACACGCCGCCGCTCCGGCCGTTCGGTGGCCGGCGAGATGCCCCAATAATTGCGATAGATGTCTTCGAACAGATGCTTGATCGGGTGCATGGCTTAATCTCCTCTAGTTTTTTGAAACGATCCAATCAGCGGGCACAAAAATAGGCCACCGATCAGCTCCGCTTGCGTCCTACGAGGAAACCCAGGTCGCGAATCCACGGACCGGTCCTGTCTCGCCGCTTCCGGGCCTCCGCGCTCGAACGGATGCTCCAGTCGTTCCGGTAAATGTCCTCGAACAGATAATTGACGGGGTGCATGGGGACGAAAAACGCTCTTGGATCGATTCAAAGAATACGCATCGCACCACAAATGTCAAGCAAAAATTTGAATCGATCCAACGAAGGTGTTAGGTAGTCGGCGATACTGTTGGACCGGAGTCCCGGAGACAAACAAATGGCATCACTCACCGAAGGCAGGAGGCCCATCCGGCTGGCGGACATCGCCAAAGCCGCGGGCGTATCACACGGCACCGCCTCCAATGTCTTCAGCCGTCCCGAAATCGTGCGTGAGGAAGTCCGCGAGCGCGTCAAGGCGGCGGCCGAGGCGCTGGGCTACGCCGGCCCCGATCCAAAGGGCCGCCTGCTGCGCGCCGGCAAGGTCAATGCGATCGGCGTCGCCACAACCGAGCCGCTGTCCTATTTCTTCGACGACCCCTTTGCGCGCGTGATGATGGCCGGCATCTCGGAGGCATGCGACGCCACCGGCGCGGGAATAGCCCTCGTGTCGGCCGGCAACGAGGAAAAACTTGCCTGGAATATCCAGAGCGCCCTGGTCGACGGCTTCATCCTGTTCTGCATCGAGGGCGGTCCGCGCCTCGTCGAGCTGACGCGCGAACGCAAGCTCCCCTTCGTCGCGCTCGAGCTCGGCTCGCAGGACGCCACGGTCTCCGCGATCGGCGTCGACAATGTTGCCGGCGGCCGGCTCGCGGCGCGCCATCTGGCGGAACTTGGACATCGCCGCTTCGCCGTGCTGTCGCTGGCCTTCGCCGACGACAGCACCGGACTTGTCTCGCCCGAGCAGGTCCGGACCGCAGTCTATACAGGAACCCGTGACCGCCTCCTCGGCTATCTCGAAGAGCTTTCCCGGTTCGGCGTCGATGCCGCCAAGGTGCCGGTCTACGAGACTGAAAACGATGAGGCCAGCACAAAGGCCGGCCTCGAAACCCTCTTCGCCTCGGCAGAACCGCCGACCGCCATCCTGGCGATGTCGGACCGGGTCGCGATGGAAGCATTGGAATGGCTCAGCGCGCGGGGCATCGCGGTTCCTCGCGATGTTTCCGTCGTCGGCTTCGACGGCGTGCCTGAAGCCGCAATTTGCGAGCCTCCGCTCACCACCATCGCCCAGCCGATCGCCGAGATCGGCCGCCGGGCAGCGCGAAGAATCCTCGACTTCGACGGCACGGTGCGGCGAGAAACGCTCGGCGTCGAACTTGTCGTCAGGGCGTCGTCCGGGCCGCCGCCAGGCACAGGTTGACTGGGCAGATCGGCTCCAAATCTTATCGATTGGCCGCCATCGGACCGATGCCAAAGGATGGACGGACCGGCGGCGCCTCGTTGCGGACCGGCTTGCCCTTGCCGGACCAGCCGATAGCGGACAGCCATTCCAGATAGAAGGCGAGCGCGAACTGCATGGCGATGCCGGCGGCGAGCAGCAGACTGTCATAGGCAAAGCCGCCCGGGTTGACCAGCTTCATCACCTGCGCCGCCATGGCAATCACCGTGCCGGCAATGAAAACCGGCAGCGAGCGTTTGCCCAATATGGCGAGCGGATTGTCGCGGCCGGTGCGGAACAGGTTCGAGACGAAAGGCAAGGCGACGACTAGGTAGCTCATCGCCAGGATGTGCAGCAGCCGCGGCAACGACAGGAACGTCTTGTCGAAACCGGTCAGCACCACCGGCAGGTCGAGCCACGACACATGCCCCCACAGCGGGCTGTGCACCCAGACGAGCGCCGTCAGCACATAGGCGGCGGCCGCGCCGACCAGCCAGCGATTGACAGGGATGGTGCCGCCGCGCCGCACATGCAACACGCTGGCCATGCCGATATTGAACAGCAATTGCCATGACAGCGGATTGAGGAACCAGAAGCCGGGCTCCGGGTAGTTCGGCGGCGCGATCTGGTAGATTCCGGCAATCAGCCAAAGGGCTGCGGATACTGCGAGCGCCGCCAGTGGCCGGTAGCTGATGAACAGCAGGAAGACCGGAGCCATCAACAGCAGCGCCGCATAGACCGGCAGTATGTTGTTGTAACCGAGCTGATGGCCGAGCGTGACGATGCCGACCAGGACTTGTGGCGGGTTCCTGACGAGCGGCTCGATGTTGATCAGCGTCAGAAGATCCGGCCGTTTCGCAAACACCGCCGCCGCGCAGAAGATAGCCATGACCACCATCGTCGTGACGATGTGGGTGACATAGAGCACACCGGCGCGGCGCCACATTTTCAGTGTTGCAATCAGCCGGTTTCCCGGCTGGAACTTAGTGCCGTAGGCGAGAGCGACGGACATGCCGGAGATCAGCACGAAGGCCTCGGCCGCATCCGAAAACCCGAAATTCTTGTAGGTCAGGGTTTCGAAAACGGTGCCAGGCACGTGGTCGACGAATATGGTCAGGAGGGCGAGAGCCCGGAACACATCAATACGCGTATCGCGTTCCGGCGAAACTGGCATGGTCATCGATAAAAGGCCTTAAAGCTGGTTGTTCATGCCCGGCATGCGATCCCTCGGGCGACCACCCGGCGCACACTGCTTCGATCCCCCCGCGGGGATTATATCGGCAAAGAAACGGACTGAAATGCGCCCGGTTCAATCAACTTTCGCGGAGCTTGAAAATATTCCGTTTTGAAGCCGGCAAATTAACGAAAGTAACGCGGAATCAAAAGGATGTGACTATGGCCGAGCAAAGCCTCGAAGACGGTATTTTGCAGGAGAATTCGGGCTTTTTCTACCGGCTCCATCGATCCGCCAATTTACCCGGTGACTGGCTGTTCCTGTTGCATGGATCGGGTGTCGACGAGACGACCTTGCTGCCGCTTGGTCGGCAAATCGCGCCGCATGCGGCGCTGGTTACGGTCCGTGGCCGCATCCCTCAGGAGGACGGTTTCCGCTGGTTCACGCGAATCACCCCGACGCGATTCGAGCAGGCAAGTATCCGCGCGGAGGCAGATGCGTTTGCAAGCTTCGTCGCCGGCGTCGCGAAGCGCCACAGCCTCGATCTCCGCCGCGCGACCTTTCTCGGCTATTCGAACGGCGCCAATCTGGTTTCAAGCGTCATGCCGCTGCATCCGGGCCTCATCGAGCGCGCTGCATTGCTGCGCCCCATGCCGGTGCTCGACGAGGTGCCGCCGGCCGACCTGTCGAAGGCGCGGGCTCTGATCGTCGCCGGCGCCGCCGACCTGACCTACGCGCCTTTCGCCCCCGTGTTGGCCGCTCTACTGAGCTCGCATGGCGCCAAGGTCGAGACCCACACCATTGCCTCCGGCCATGAAATCGGCGACGCGGATGCTGAAATCGTCAGGCAGTGGCTGGCGGGGTCAGGCAACCGCTGAACGAGCGGATTGAGCGCACGCACAACGCGGGCCCGACCATCGAATGTCAGTGTGCGGCGGGCTGGAATAGCTCGATCGCATTGCCGGACGGGTCTTCGAGCAGGGTCTGCGAGCCGCCGACGCCGTTGATGATATCGTTGCGGAAGGCGAGCCCGGCGCCCTTCAGGCGCGCAACCTCTTGCTTCAGATCCGGCACCACCAGCAGGATGCGGTTCCACCCTCCCGGCACCGGCCGGCGGCCATCCGGCATCGCCCGTGCGCCCGAGCTCTCCGGCCCGCTCAGCAGAAGCCGCAGATCGCCGCGCGTGACCGAGCAGAAAGCCGGCCGCGCATCCCGTTCAATGGCAAAGCCCAGATGCTTCACGTAGAAATCGATGGAAGCGGCGACATCGTCGACAATATAGCGAACACTGACGGGCGTCATGACCGGGGACCTTTCAGTTTGAGTAGAACGTTTTATTAAAGGCTGCTCATCATCGGCAACGCCCCGGCAGCACTACGACGCCGCCGACACACTATGACCGTCGGTTCGCCAGGGGATCAGGGCAAGCAGACCAGCACTGCCGACCACGGCGAAGACAGCGCCGTAGATGAACACCGCCTCATGGCTTACACGATCCCAGAGCTGTCCGGCGACAACGCTTGCCGCGAGTTCCAGCAGGCCGACCGTGGTGCTGTACCAGCCGATGCCGCTGGCACGCAGCTCTTGCGGCACGAAGTCCGAGGCGAATGCCTTGCCGACTGAGCGGAAGATGCCTTGATAGAACCCGTAGAAGGCAAAAAGCAGCCCGATCAGATAGATGTTCCGGGTCAAGACGAAGCCGAGATAGGCGATCAGGAAGATGACGAAGGACGACAGTAACACGCCCTTGCGGCCGAAGCGGTCCGATAGAAAGCCGGCCGGGTAGGAAATCAGCGCCGCAACGAGATTGAAGCCTGCATAGATAAGAATGGTTGCCTCCAAAGAGGCACCGATATCCTGTGTTTGCAGAATCAGAAACGCATTGCTCGAATTGCCGATGCCGAAGAGAGCTGTCACCAAGAGATAGGTCCAATAGGCTTTGGGAAACTGCCGCAGATTGATGTCGATCTTGGCCTTTGCGGCTACGGCCAGTGGCTGCTCGTGCACCAACACCACCATGAGGAAGGCGAGGAGACCGGGAATGAGCGCGAGATAGAAGATCCAGCGGATATCGACTTTGAGCGCGATGAGAAGCAGCACCGCGAGCAGTGGCCCCAGAAACGCTCCCAGATTGTCGCCAATGCCTTCTAGGCCGAATGCTTTGCCTCGGTGCTCGTCGGCCACGGACGAAGCAAGGAGCGCGTCGCGCGGAGCGGAGCGGAAACCTGCACCGAGCCGATCCACAAACCGCGCGCCCAGGACCATCGGCCACACTGTGGCCACGCCGATCAGCGGTTTGGCGATAGAGGCCAGAAAATAGCCAATGAGGGCTATCGGTTTCCGCTTCTGAAGCCTGTCCGAGAGCCAGCCCGAAAAACCTTGCACGATGTTCTGCGTCGCCTGGGCGATTCCGTCGACCAGACCGACGACGCTCCCGCTTGCGTGCAGGGTCTGGGTTAGGAAGATCGGCAGGATCGGATAAAGCATCTCGGTCGAAATGTCGGCAAACAGGCTCGCCAGCGCCAGAAGCACCGTATTTCGGGAAATCCAGGCGAAGGTTTTCCTTGGCGCTGGCCCAGTCATTGCTTTGCCCTGTTCGGCAATCCGTTTGGCTGAAACGCAACGGCTACCATGTCGGTTGCAATGCGCCACTGCTGAGTGTCCTGCCCCCATCCCGAAGGTCCGCGCAGCAAAACCGATGCCCAAGCGGTCCTTCGATTCGGGATCATGGTCTACGCCCGCCCCATGCGGTTCCAGGCGTCCAGCCCGGCGATCTTGTAGGCTTCGGCCAGCGTCGGATAGTTGAAGGTGTTGTTGACGAAGAAGTCGACGGTGCCGCCGAGATTGATGACCGCCTGGCCAATGTGGATGAGTTCGGTCGCGCCCTCGCCGACAATATGGGCGCCGAGCAGACGGCGTGTTTCGATCGAGAACAGAAGCTTCAGGAAGCCGGTGTTGACGCCCATGATGTGGCCGCGCGATGTCTCGCGAAACCGCGCCACGCCGACCTCGTAGGCAGCACCGCTCTCGCGCACCTGCTCCTCGGATTGCCCGACGGTGGAGATTTCCGGCACGGCGTAGATGCCGTAGGGAAAGGTTTCGGGCGGCGGCGGCAAGGGCACGCCGAAGGCATGGCAGGCGGCCACCCTGCCCTGCTCCATCGAGGTCGAGGCCAGGCTCGGAAAACCGATGACGTCGCCGGCGGCATAGATGTTGGACGCGCTGGTCTGGAAGGTCTGCGGATCGACCTTGATGCGGCCCCTGGGATCGGCATCAATGCCGACCGTTTCCAAGCCCAGGCTGCCGACATTGCCGGTACGCCCTGCAGCATAAAGCACGATCTCGGAACGTATGGTGCGGCCGTCGGCCAGCATCACCTCGGCATAGTCGGGTTTGGAGGCGATCTCCTTGACGGCGCTGCCCAAGCGGATGGTCATGCCGCGGTCGCGCATCTGATGGATGAAGTCGTCGACGATCTCGCGATCGACGAAATCCAACATCGTATTGCGCGGCTCGACCAGCGTCACCGGCACGTCGAGCGCCGAAAAGATCGTCGCATACTCGACACCGATAACACCGGCGCCGATCACCGTCAGCGTGCGCGGCAGGCGGTCGAGCTCCAGCATCTCATCGCTGTCGAAAATCCGTGTTTTGTCGAACGGCACGTCGTGCGGCCGGTGCGGCCGGGTGCCGACCGCGATCAGCGCATGGGCGAAGCCAACCTCGCTGTAGTCGCCGGTGTCGGTGGTCAGGCTGACCTTGTTGGGGCCGAGGAATTTTACCGCGGCGCGCGCACTCTTGACCGTGTTGCGCATGAACTGGTGCTGCAGCACCTCGACCTCATGGTCGAGCGTCTTGTGCAGGCGCTCGACCAGATCGCCGACCGAAATGTCCTGCTTGACGCGGTAGCCGCGTCCATAAAAGCCGCGCTCACGCCAGCCGGAGAGGTTGAGCACCGTCTCGCGCAACGTCTTCGACGGTATGGTCCCGGTATGCACCGAAACGCCGCCGAGACGCCGGCCTCTGTCGACCACCAGCACCGACTTGCCGAGCTTGGCCGACTGCACTGCGGCGCGGCGCCCGGATGGGCCGCTGCCGATGACCAGCATGTCGTAGTCCATGTCGCCCCGTCCCCTCGGCTCGGCACCTTTTGTTGCGCCGCAGCAAGCTAACGCCATCCGCGCCATGAATTCAACAAGTCAGACGACGCCGGGCACTCCGTCACCATATACGGCGGCGAATGGCTCGATCTTGATTCCGCCGCGAACCTTCACCATTTCATCAACAGGCGGCCCGTGCATTAACCCGGGTTCGATTACGAGGAAATGACATGAACGCTCGCGTTCTCGACGGCGATATCATCACCAGCAGGCTCGAAGACGTCCGCGTCTATGAAGGCGTGCGCACGCGGCGCATTCTCGCCTTCGTCATCGATTATTTCATCGTCGCGCTGCTCACCATTCCATTCGCGATCCTGGTGTTCCTGTTCGGGCTGTTGACGCTCGGCCTCGGCTGGATGCTGTTTTCCATACTCGTGCCGGCCGTCGCCATCCTCTACATCTGGAACACGCTCGGCAGTAGAGACCAGGCCACCACCGGCATGAAGATGATGGGCATCCGGCTCGACCGGCTCGACGGCAGCCGCATCGACGGGCTGACCGCCGTCGTGCATTCGGTGCTGTTTTGGGCCGGCAATGTCATCCTTTCGCCGCTCGTCCTGCTGGTGAGCCTGTTTTCCGACCGCAAGCGCACGCTGCACGACCTGCTGCTCGGCACCGTCGTCAGCCGCAGCGGCCGCTGAGCAGACTTTTGAAGCGCGGCCGCAGCCTTTGCGCACAAATGTGAAGACGTCCAATCAACCAGGCTTTCACAATCCTGTTGAATTTTTCGGCGTCCGCGCCAAAGGTAGAGCGATTCGCAGGAGTGTTTTCAAGGCTCGATGACGCAGCACCCGACCCAGTCGCCGCAGTTCTTTCTGACCGCGCCCTCGCCATGTCCCTATCTCAAGGGCCAGTTCGAGCGCAAGGTGTTCACACACCTGGTCGGCGACAAGGCCCCCGAGATGAACGATCTGTTGACGCAGGGCGGTTTCAGGCGGTCGCAGAACATCGCCTACAGGCCGGCCTGCGAGACCTGCCGCGCCTGTGTGTCGGTGCGCATCCTGGCGCAGGAATTCACCGCCAGCCGCAACTTGAAACGGGTCATACAGCATAATTCGGATCTGGTCGGCGCCATGCACGACGCCGAACCCTCCACCGAACAGTATTCGCTGTTCCGCAGCTATCTCGACGCCCGCCACCGCCGTGGCGGCATGTCAGACATGACCGTGCTCGACTACGCCATGATGGTCGAGGATACCCATGTCGACACCAAGGTCATCGAATACCGTCGCCGCGGACCTGACAGCTTCATCACCGGCGAGGGCCAGGGCGAGCTGATCGCCGTGGCGCTCACAGACAAGATGGCCGATGGCCTGTCGATGGTCTATTCCTACTTCAACCCGGACTTCGAGGACCGTTCGCTCGGCACCTTCATGATCCTCGACCACATCGCCCGCGCCAGGGCGATGGGCCTGCCCCATGTCTACCTGGGTTACTGGGTCAACGGCTCGCGCAAGATGAATTATAAGATGCGCTTCCAGCCGCAGGAGCATCTCGGCCCGAAAGGCTGGGAACGCTACAATCACGAAGCGGTTTCGCGCTGATCTTCGCTTTCGGTATTCACTCTTAAGTTGTTTCGAGGAGGATGCCGCTGGGCTTCCGGCCGATCGGCTGGAAAACCGGGCGGTCAATTTTGCGCCTCCAAGCCTACGCGAGAATTGCCGCATGTCTTCCCACAACGACCACCAGAGAGGCCTTCTGATCACCGCCATCGGCGGGCTGACGCTGACCGTCGACATTCCGCTGATCCCGGCTCGCCGACGGCGAGGCGTGGACGATCCTGCTGTTGCGCACCGGCACGACCTTCGTCGCCACGCTTATCATCTGGGCCGCCTGGCGCTCGCTGAGCGCAAAGGCACCGCAGCTTGTGCCGGGCTGGTCAGGGCTCATCGTTGCCGGCCTCTACGGGCTCGGCTCGATCGCCTTCATCACCGGTGTCTACAATACCTCGACAGCCAACCTCGTTTTCATCCTGGCGTTCACAACCATGTTCGCGGCCCTTTTGTCATGGCTGTTCCTGAAGGAGAGGCCACGGCCCCTGACGCTTGCAGCGCTGGCACTGATGATCGTCGGGGTGACGATCATTGTCGGCGATTCCGTTGGAACCGGACATCTCTTCGGCGACCTGATGGCGCTTTGCTCGGCTTTCATGATCGCCGCGGCCATCACCATCTCGCGCGCCAGCGGCAAGGATATGGGCTTCACGGCGCTGATCGGAGTGGTCCTGCCGCTGGCCGTCGCCACCCTGATGGTTTCCAAGGTGGGTTTTCACGTCAACGCGCCATGGTGGATCGTCTTCAACGGTGCCGTCATCATGCCGATCTCGTTCTTCTGCCTCGCCAACGGCCCGAAATACATCTCCGGGCCGTAGGTGGCGATGTTCTACCTGCTTGAAACCGTGCTGGCGCCGGTCTGGGTGTGGATGATCTTCGCCGAAACACCGTCGCGCAACAGCCTGATCGGCGGCGCGATCCTCATCATGACCTTGATCGGCCATTCGCTCTGGCAGTTGCACGAGGGGCGCAAGCGCCGCGCCACGTTCGCCGTCAGTCACCCGGCCTGATTCTTTTTCGCGGCGGCGCGTCCGGCGACAATTTCGATCTGCGGCGGTGCGTCATCGTGCTCCGCCGGTTCGGCGGCAGCGAGCTCATCGGTCAGTTCCACTTCGCGCAGCCATTCGCGCCAGATTGCGACCAGCAGGGCCATCAGCACCGGGCCGATGAACAGGCCGAGAAAGCCCATTGTCTTGACGCCGCCAATCAGGCCGAAAAAGGTTGGCAGGAAGGGCAGCTTTATCGGCCCGCCGACCAGCTTCGGGCGCAATGTCTTGTCGACGATGAAGAGTTCGACCGCGCCCCAGATGAACAGCGCCAGCCCCGCCATCGGCGAGCCGCTGGCGGCGAGATAGATCGACACCAGCGTGAAGGACAGCGGTGCGCCGCCGGGAATCAGCGCCATGATGCCGGTCAGCGCGCCGAGCGTCACCGGCGACGGCACGCCGGCCAACCAGTAAGCGATACCCAGCACCAGCCCTTCGCCGATGGCGATAACGGTCATGCCGGTCACCGTCGAGGAGATTGTCGCAGGCACCACGCGTGAGATCCGTTCCCATCTGGCCGGCAGGATGCGTTCGCCGAGGCGATCGACCTGTCCGGCGAAATGCTCGCCGTCGCGATAGGCGAAGAACAGCGCGATCATCATGAATAGCAGCGTCAGCAAAAGGCCGAAGGCGCTGCCGCCGGCGGCAAGCACGCCGCGATAGATGCTGCCGATATTGGCGCCACTGATCAGCTGGATCAGTTCGCCGATACCGCCGGGGTGGCCAACGTTGACCGTCCATTGTTCATTGAGCCATTCGCCCACCACGGGCATGGTGGCGATCCAGTGCGGCGTCGGCGCACCGTAGCGGTTGGTCTCTATCGCCCAGTTGACCCACTCGCGCACCTCATTGATGGCGTAGGTGCCGGCAAGCGCGATCGGCACCACCAGGAAGGTCAGGATGAACAAGATCGCAAGCGTCGCAGCGATGGTGCGGTTGCCGCCGACGCCGGCGAGCAGCCGCCGATAGAGCGGCCAGCTGGCGAAGGCGATAACCAGGGCGGCAAGAACCGGGAACAGGAAGCCGTGGAAGAAATAAACGCCGGCGGCAACGATCAGCACCAGGAGCCAGCGCGCCGCCGACAGCGGCGGAATGACAGCGGCCCTGAGCGGCGTCGACAGGCCAAACAGACGCTGCTGCCGCTCCGGCTTCTGGATCCTGACTTCCTTCAAGCGGCTATCTCTCCCTGGCCGATCGTATCGCTTATGCCCTGATATAGTGCAGCAATCGTGACGACATTCCAAATGTTTGGGTGGAGCTGCTAATCTCCCCCCTTGAGGGGGAATGTCGCCGAAGGCGACAGAGGGGGTCGGGACGTCCTGACGCGACCTTACCACGAACAAAGGAGGCTGGCGCTTCATGCGCGGGGGCCCCCTCTGGCCTGCCGGTAATCTCCCCCTCAAGGGGGGAGATTACCGCTTCACCCGAACTTGCCAGTCCTCGGGAAACCCTTCGGCACCATGCGGCCGGCCGAGGCGCGGGCGCCGATCCATTCGGCAAGCTCGTCACGCGATTTGGTGAAGGTGCGGTCTGCCGAATCCTGCCAGGACAGGCCGCTTGCGAGCGTGAAGGTCTTGAGGTCGAGGACGCCGCCATCCTTGTATTTCTGCAGGCGCACGCCCTTGCCGCGCCCCATCTCCGGGATCTCGGCCAGCGGGAATACCAGCATCTTGCGGTTCTCGCCGACAATGGCGAGATGGTCGCCGGCGACGCTCACGCAGCGCTGGGCTTCGTCGGGCGCCTTGACGTTCATCACCTGCTTGCCCTTGCGGGTGTTGGCGACGACCTCCTCTTCCGGCACGACGAACCCGTTGCCGTCATGCGAAACCAGCAGCAGCTTGCGCTTGGGATCGTGGATGAAGGCGGTGACGATGTCCTGGTCGTTGTCCATGTCGACGATGATGCGGATCGGCTCGCCATGGCCGCGCCCACCCGGCAGCCGGTCGGCGCCGATCGTGTAGAACTTGCCGCCGGTGGTGAAGACCAACACCTTGTCGGTCGTCTGGGCATGGAAGGCGAGCTTGAGGCTGTCGCCTTCCTTGAAAGTCAGGGTCGAATAATCGGTCAGATGACCTTTCATGGCCCTCAGCCAGCCCTTTTCCGAAACGACGACAGTGACCGGCTCGCGCTCGATCATGGCATGGGCGATATCGGTCAGGTCATGTTCGGGCGCATCGGCGAACTCGGTCCGGCGCTTGCCGATCTCGGTCTCCGGTCCGAATTTCTCACGGATGCTGGCGACTTCCCACTTGATCGTCGCCCACTGTTTGGCGTCGGATGCGAGCAATGCCTCGATCTGCTTCTTCTCGCCGCTCAGGCCGTTGAATTCCTCACGGATCTCGAATTCCTCGAGCTTGCGCAGCGCCCTCAGCCGCATGTTGAGGATGGCTTCGGCCTGGGTGTCGGTGAGTGACCAGCGCGCCATCATCACCTGCTTGGGCTCGTCCTCCTCGCGGATGATCCTGATCACCTCGTCGATGTTGAGGTAGGCGATCAGATAGCCGGCGAGGATCTCCAGCCGCCTCTCGATCTCGCCGAGACGGTGCTTGGAGCGGCGGATCAAGACGTCGCGGCGGTGCTCAAGCCACTCCTTGAGCACGCCTTTCAGCGACAGCACGTTCGGCACCTTGCCGCGCGACAACACGTTCATGTTGAGCGGAAAGCGGCTTTCGAGCTCGGTCAGCTTGAACAGCGATTCCATCATGATGCCGGGATCGACCGAGCGGCTCTTCGGCACCAGCACGACGCGGATGTCCTCGGCGCTCTCGTCGCGGATATCCTCGAGCAGCGGCAGCTTGCGCGCCATCAAGAGCTCGGCGATCTTTTCGATCAGCCTGGCCTTCTGGACGCCGTAAGGGATTTCGGTGACGACTATGTTCCAGGTGCCCCTGCCCTGGTCCTCCTGGCTCCATTTCGCCCTGACGCGAAAGCCGCCGCGACCCGTTTCGTAGGCTTCGAGGATCGAGGCTCGGCTGTCGACGATGATGCCGCCGGTCGGGAAATCCGGACCTTGCACGAAATCCATCAGCTTGGTGACGGGCGCATCCGGATGATCGATCAGGTGAAGCGCGGCGTCGCAGAGCTCGGCCGCATTGTGCGGCGGAATCGAGGTCGCCATGCCGACGGCGATGCCGGACGAGCCGTTGGCGAGCAGGTTCGGGAAGGCGCCGGGCAGCACGGCCGGCTCCTCGTCTTCCTCGTTGTAGGTCGGGCGGAAATCGACGGCGTCCTCGGTGATGCCTTCCAGCAGCAGCGTCGACACTTCGGTCATGCGCGCTTCGGTGTAGCGCATGGCGGCGGCGTTATCGCCGTCGATATTGCCGAAATTGCCCTGCCCGTCGACCAGCGGGTAGCGCATCGAAAAATCCTGCGCCAACCGCACCAACGCGTCGTAGATCGACTGGTCGCCATGCGGATGGAATTTGCCCATCACCTCGCCGACGATGCGGGCGCATTTGGCAAAGCCCTGGTCGGGGTTGAGCCGCAACAGACGCATGGCATGCATGATGCGACGATGCACCGGCTTCAGCCCGTCGCGCACGTCTGGCAGTGCCCGGTGCATGATGGTCGACAGCGCGTAGGCGAGATAGCGCTCTTCCAGCGCCTTCTTCAGATCGACCGGCTCGATATTGTCGCCGCCGCCACTCTCGGGCGGCAAAAGCCTTTTTCCCATGGGCTGGCACTAGCCGAGCGGGTGATTCGCGGCAAGAGGCACCGGTATGCATCCTCCTAAAGCGAGTCGCATTCGACCGGCACCATGCGACGCTTTAGGTCCTTGTTTTGATACATGCCGTTATCGCAAAACCCGCTGCACACTTTTGCGCGACATCCATTATGCAACAGGAATTGGAAGCGTCACGACGCCGGCCAACATCAACCCGTTACATCCTGCTTCTATCGCAAGGCTGATGGATCGGGTTTGCCTTTGGCCGCGATTTTCGACCATTGTGCCGAGGCCCGCCTTTTTCCGGTCCAGTTCGTCACCGAATGGTGACGACGCGACGATTTGAAAAGAATTTCAGGACACTCTCAGGGGAGCTCTCGATGACGATCAGACACTCGACACTTATTAAAAGACTGGCTTTTTCGACCTTTTTGCTGACGTTGCCGCTGAATGCGGCATTCGCGCAGGATACCGCGGTTGCCGACCGGCTGAAGGCTGCCCTCGCCGCCCAGGGCGTCGACCTCTCCTGGACCGGAGTGACCGGCGACACCTCCAGCATGGTTCTGCAAGGCGTAGCCGTCAAACCGGCGGCCGAAAAGGAGGCGCTCAAGATCGGCGACGTCAAGCTCGAAGGCGTGACCGAAGCCAATGGCGGGTATCAAATCGCGACCGTATCGACTTCGCCGTTCGAACACAGCGAAGATGGCGTCACGCTCAATCTCAGCCCCTTCGTCATCCACGACATGACGGTTCCGGCCGACGGCGCAAGCGGCCCGCTGGGCTCGCTGATGATGTACAAATCGGCCGAGCTCGAAAACATGACCGTCAAGGTCGCCGACAAGACTGCCTTCTCGATGGACGGGCTTGCCATCGCGATCACGCCGCCGGCCGACGGCAAGGCAATGGAGTTCTCCGGCACTACGGAAAAATTCGCTGCCGACCTGACCCTGGTCGAAGATCCGAAGTCCAAGGAAGTCATCAACGCGCTCGGCTACCAAAACATAACAGGCAATCTTGAGATGGAAGGCACCTGGCAGCCTACCGACGGCAGGATGGACTTGTCGAAATACGAAATATCGGTCGACAATGCCGGCACGCTCGGCATGACCTTCGAACTCGGCGGCTACACGCTGGACGTCATCAAATCACTGCAGGAGATGCAGAAGAAGATGGCGGCGCAGGCCGAAGGCGCCGACAATTCGGCGCAAGGCATGGCCATGCTCGGGCTGCTGCAGCAGCTTTCGGTCAACAGCGCCTCGATCCGCTTCGATGACGATTCCCTGACCAAAAAGGTGCTCGATTATGCCGGCAAGCAGCAAGGCATGTCCGGCAAGGACATCGCCAACCAGGCCAAGGCGATCGTGCCCTTCGGCATGGCGCAGCTCAACAATCCGGAACTGACCGCGCAGGTTTCGGCCGCGGTCAACAAATTCCTCGACGACCCGCAAAGCATCGAGGTCTCGGCCGAGCCGCCGGCAGCGGTGCCGTTCGCGCTGATCATGGCGGGCGCCATGTCCAACCCGCTCGACCTGCCGAAAACGCTCGGCGTGACGGTTACGGCGAACGAAAACTGACCGAGCTTTCAAGCAAAAGCCCGGCAGCGATGCCGGGCTTTTTTATGAATCCACAGGACCGGTTCGGAGCGTTTCCTAAACCTCTTTCTTCGTCGCAACGACGCGCAGCGACAATTCGCGAAGCTGCTGCGGGCTGGCTTCCGACGGCGCGCTCATCAATAGGTCGTAGGCCTGCTGGTTCATCGGGAACATGGTCACTTCGCGCAGGTTCCTGGCGCCGACCAGAAGCATGACGACACGGTCGATGCCGGCCGCCATGCCGCCATGCGGCGGCGCGCCATACTGGAAAGCACGGTAAAGGCCGCCGAATCGTTCCTCGACGGTTGCGCGGTCCAGTCCGACCGTCTCGAACGCCTTGACCATGGTTTCGGGCAGATGGTTGCGGATGCCGCCTGAGGCGATCTCGAAACCATTGCAGACCATGTCGTACTGGAACGCCTTGATGCCGAGCAGATCCTCGCCGTTAAGCGCATCGATGCCGCCTTGCGGCATCGAGAACGGATTGTGCGCGAAGTCGATCTTCTTCTCCTCCTCGTTCCATTCGAAGAACGGGAAGTCGACGATCCAGCACAATTCGAAGCGATCACGGTCGACAAGGTTGAGCTCCTCGCCGGCGCGGGTGCGCGCCGCTCCCGCGAAGGAGACGAACTTCTTCGGATCGCCGGCGACGAAGAAGGCGGCATCGCCATCGGCAAGGCCGAGTTGTTGTCGGATCGCGTCGGTGCGCTCCTCGCCGATGTTCTTGGCCAGCGGCCCGGCGCCTTCAAGCTTCTCGCCCTCCTTGCGCCAGAAGATGTAGCCGAGGCCGGGCTGGCCCTCGCCTTGCGCCCATGAGTTCATGCGGTCGCAGAAGGCGCGAGACCCGCCGGTCTTGGCCGGAATGGCCCAGACCTCGGCCTTCGGATCGTTGGCAAGGATGTTGGCAAATACCTTGAAGCCAGAGTCGCGAAAATGATCCGAGACGGCCTGCATCTCGATCGGGTTGCGCAGGTCCGGCTTGTCGGTGCCGTATTTGCGCATGGCGACATCATAGGCGATGCGCGGAAACTTCTCCGTCACCGGCTTGCCGGCGGCAAAGGTCTCGAACACCCCCCGCATCACCGGCTCCATGGTGGTGAACACATCCTCCTGCTCGACGAAGCTCATCTCCACGTCGAGCTGGTAGAATTCACCCGGCAGACGGTCGGCGCGCGGGTCCTCGTCGCGGAAGCAGGGCGCAATCTGGAAGTAGCGGTCGAAGCCGGACACCATGATCAGCTGCTTATATATCTGCGGTGCCTGCGGCAGCGCGTAGAAAGTGCCGGGGTGGATGCGCGACGGCACCAGGAAGTCGCGCGCCCCTTCCGGCGACGAGGCGGTCAGGATCGGCGTCGAGAATTCGGTGAAGCCCACGTCGCCCATCAGCTTGCGCATCTCGGCGATGATTTTCGTCCGCGCGACGATGTTCTTGTGCAGCGTGTCGCGGCGCAGGTCGAGAAAGCGGTATTTGAGGCGGATGTCCTCTGGGTAATCCGGCTCGCCGAAGACCGGCAGCGGCAATTCCTTGGCCGCCGACAGCACCTCGATCTCGCGCGCGAAGATTTCGATCTCGCCGGTCGGCAAATTGGGATTCACGGTGTCGGCGAGGCGCGCCTTGACCTCGCCGTCGACGCGGACGACCCATTCGCCGCGCAGGGTCTCGGCAATCTTGAAGGCCGGCGAATCCGGATCGGCAACGATCTGGGTCAGGCCGTAATGGTCGCGCAAATCGATGAACAGCAGGCCGCCATGGTCGCGCACGCGATGCACCCAGCCCGACAGGCGTACGGTCGAGCCGACGTCGAGCTTCCTCAACTGGGCACAGGTATGGCTGCGGTAACGATGCATTGTCATTCTTAAAGTCCGGATGTTGGGTTGCGGCCGAGGCATGATGGCCCAGCCTGAAAATTTGCGCGAAAAGCACATGAGAGGGTGCATTTGTCAAGGCAAGCGGCAGCCGGGTCGAGTTCGCGTTCTTCCCGCCCTATCCCACCGGCATCAATTTATGCTCGAGGCGTCAATCTGAGTTCGCTGCTCTGTGCCGGCAGTTCAACTATGCACTCACCCCTTCACCCCGCCCGCCGTGAGGCCGGAGACGATCTTGCGCTGGAAGATGAGAACGAGGACGACGAGCGGCACGGTGACGATCACCGATGCGGCCATGATGTTGCCCCACGGGATCTCGAATTGAGAGCTGCCGGAGAGCAGGGCTATGGCGACCGGCACGGTTCGCTGCTCGTTGCTGGAGGTAAACGTCAGGGCAAACAGGAACTCGTTCCAAGCACCGATGAAGGCGAGTAGCCCGGTGGTCGCCAGCGCCGGCCACATCAGCGGCAGGAAGACGCGGCTGATGATGATCCAGGGCGTGGCGCCATCGAGGATCGCCGCTTCCTCCAGTTCGATCGGCAGGTCGCGAACGAAGGCGGTGAGCACCCAGACGGTGAACGGCAAGGTGAAGATCATGTAGGACAAGATCAGCGCGAACGGCGAATTGTAGAGGCCGAAGGTGCGGATCAGCTCGAAAAGACCGGCAAGCACCGCCAATTGCGGGAACATCGAGACGGACAGGATAATGAGGAGGAGAGCCGAGCGGCCTCTGAAGCGGATGCGCGCCAGCGCATAGGCAGCGGTGACGCCCAGGAACAGCGAAATGACGACAACAGCGCTCGAGATGAACAGCGAGTTCACGAGGTTGCGCAGGAAGGTCCCCTCGGTGAAAACGGTCTTGTAATTGCTGAAGGTAATCGTCTTCGGCCAATAATCGATCTGGAAGAGCGCCGTCCCGGATTTCAGGCTGGTGATGATGGCGTAGTAAAATGGGAATACCGCGACGACGACGATAACGGCGACGAGGAGGTAGAAAGCCGTGCGCTTGACGATCCACATGGTCAGCAGCCCCACATGATCAATAGTCCTTGTCCAGTCTTATCCGGCCGAGCCACAGAACGAGCATGGTCAGCAGAGCGAGGATGAGGAAGAGCAGCGTCGAGGCGGCGGAACCGGAAGCGAACTTGTCGAACTCAAACAGGCTCTCGCGGGCAAACACCGACATCGACTTGGTGTGTATGTTGTTTGGCGTTAGCACGTAGATCAGATCGAAGATGCGCAGGGCATCGAGACCGCGAAAGATCATGGCCACCATCAACGCCGGTCGGATGAGCGGCAAGGTGATCTTCCAGAAAATTCTCCACGCGCCGACGCCGTCGAGCTTGGCGACCTCGTAGATTTCTTGTGGAAGCATCTGGAGGCCGGCGAGAATGAGAAGCGCCATGAAGGGGGTCGCCTTCCAGATGTCGACAACAAGGACGGCGACCATCGCCGTGTCGGCGCTGGCCGTCCAGGCGATCTTGGTGCTGACCAGGCCGAGCTTGAGCAGGACGTCGTTGATGATGCCGAACTGGTCGTTGAGCATCCACTGCCACATTTTCGCCGAGACGATCGTCGGGATCGCCCAAGGGATGAGGATCGCGGCGCGCACGATGCCGCGGCCGCGAAACTTGGCGTTGAGCACCAGCGCGACGATCATGCCGAGCACCGTCTCGCAGGTCACCGAAATCACCGCGAAGCGCACCGTGTTCCAGACGGCGCGCCACCAGACCGGATCGGCGAGCAGCCCGTCATAGACGACGCGGCCGCTCGGCATTTGCACGACGGAGAAATAGTTGGCGAAGCCAACCCAGCGGCGGGCTTCGAGGTCGGCGAGCGAGGCATCGGTGAAGCCGAAATAGATCGTGCGCATCAATGGCCAAGCGGCAACGGCGGCGAGCACGATGAGCATCGGAGCAAGCAGCAGCCATGCCGAGCGCACACGCTGACGCGCCAGCAGCGAGCCTGAGCGCGGCGAGGTCACCAGGCGGTGCCTTTGAGCCTGGTCAAGGAGAACTCCAGATCGGCAAGGTTGTCGGCGGCTGTGCCCTCGCCGGAAATGGTATTGTGGACGGCGGTCCAGAACTCGCTCGATGCCTCATTGTACCGGCTCTTGGCTTGGGCCGAGGGACGCGGCACCGCGTTGAGGACGACTTCCTTCCAGCGCGGAATCACCGGCTGGGCGCTGGCGATGTCGGCATCGTCATAGAGTGCCTGGATGGTCGGCAGATATGCCCCCTTCAAGGCGCGGTACTTCTGCATCTGAGGCGAGGCGATCCATTTGACCAGCTCGATCGCTGCATCCGGGTTCTTCGAATATTTGGAAACCGCGAGATTCCAGCCGCCAAGCGTTGCTGCCGGGCGCGCGCCCTCGCCCGACCCCGGCGGCAGCGTGGTCACCTCGAACTTGCCTTTGATGGGGGAGCTTTCGCTGTTGCCAAGCGCGTAGGCGTAGGGCCAGTTGCGCATGAAGACGGCGTTGCCGGTCTGCCAGACGCCGCGCGACTCTTCTTCCTGGTAGGCCAGAACGCCGGGCGGCGAGATGGTTCCCACCCAGCTCCTCGCCATTTCCAGCGCCGCAGCTGCTTGCGGATTGTTGATGGAGATCGTGCCGTCCGGCTCGATAATCTGGCCGCCGCCGTTCGACTTCACCCATTCGAGTGCATCGCAGGTCAGCCCCTCATAGGCGTTGCCCTGGAAAACGAAACCCCACATGTCCTTGTTGCCGGCCGCGCGCTCCTTGTCCATGACAAGCTTGGCGGTATCGGCAAGTTCAGCCCAGCTGGCCGGGACCCTGGCGCCGTATTTGTCGAGGAGATCCTTGCGGTAGTAGAGCGCCGGAGCGTCGGTGAATATCGGCAAGGCGACGAGCTTGCCGTCGACGGTCTGCGATTTGATGATCGATGGGAAATGGGCGCCAACGACATCCTTGGTCGCTTCGGTCAGGTCGATGAACTGCCTTGCAAGCTGGGGGGCCCAGATGATGTCCGTTTGATAGATGTCGACGTCGCTGCTTCCGGCGGCAAGCCAGAGCCGGTATTGGCCAAACTGGTCCGTCGCCGAGGGAGGCAGCGGAACGACGCTAACGTTGTTGCCGGTCTTCTTCTCGTATTGATCGAGGATCTCGCGAAGGATTCTCTGGCCGTTGCCGGTATCTCCGGACACCATGGCGAGGTCGACAGCCCGCGCCGGCCCGGCCGCCAGAACTGCGGCCACGGCAAATGCCGCAAATGCGGAATGAAATTTCATGATGGCGGACCTCCCTTTGGAGCTTCAGGCCGGGCAGCAGAAACGACGTCGATGCCTGACACCGTCTCCGCACACCGGCAGCTCACAAGACGCGTATTCGCCCACCAGCACTGAACTACAAAGATACGCCTTGGTTCCCAACACGGAGGGTCCGGCGCCACGCGGTAGCGCAAGTTCCCCCTCGGTAATGCACCTAAAGCGTGTCGCGTTCGATCGGCCTCATGCGACGCGCTTTAGGTTCTTGTTTTTATGCATGTCGTTATCGCAAAACCGCTGCACACTTTTGCGCGACATGCATTAAGGCCCCCGGCTGGCCCCAACGCCGCCGGGAATTGCCGCTGGCATTGGCGAAGGTGATGGTTCAAGAAGGATCAACGACAGGCTTTCCTTCATGTCCTCCATCCGCCCGCTGATCCCCCTCCTGATCGCCGCCGGCATCCTGCTCGGCGGCAACGGCCTGCAGAGCACGTTGATTGCGCTGCGTGGTGCGCAGGAAGGTTTTCCCGCTTCCTCGATCGGCCTGATGGGCACGTTCTATTTCGCCGGCTTCCTGCTCGGCTGCCTTGCCGTGACCCGCATCATGAAGTCCGTCGGCCATGTGCGCGCCTTTTCGGCACTCGCGGCGATCGCCTCGGCGGGAACGCTGCTTCTGGTGCTGGTCATCGATCCGGTGATGTGGTGCGCCGTGCGCTTTGCCGGCGGGTTCTGCTTTGCCGGCCTGTTCACCATCATGGAAGCCTGGCTGAATTCCGGCGTCACCAACACCGACCGGGCGCGGGTGCTTGCCATCTACCGGATGGTCGACATCGGCTCGGTGACGGGCGCCCAGTTCCTGATCCCGATCTTTGGCGCCGGCGGCTTTGCCATCTTCGCCATCATGTCGATGATGATCACCGTTTCACTGGTGCCGGTTTCGCTCGGCGACCGCTCCAATCCGACGCCGCCGGAAGACGTCAAGCTCGATTTGGCGCGCGTCTGGCGGATCTCGCCGCTCGGCTGCTTCGGCTGTATCGCCGTCGGCGTCACAAACAGCGCCTTCCGCACCCTGTCGCCGGTCTATGCCGAGCAGATCGGCATGTCGGTCGCCGACGTCGTCACCTTCGTCAGCGTCGGCATTTTCGGCGGCGCCATCATCCAATACCCGCTTGGCTATCTCTCCGACCGCTGGGACCGGCGCTCGGTGCTGCTGATGACGACGTGCTGTGCGATGGTGGCGGCACTGGCGCTGGCATTCGTGGCAGGCGGCAGCCCGTTTCTCAACTTCCTGCTCGTCTTCATCTTCGGCTGCTTCGCCATGCCGCTCTATTCGTTGTCAGCGGCGCATTCCAACGACCGCGCCGACAAGGGCGAGTTCGTGCTGATCAACGCTGCCTTGATGCTGTTTTATTCCTTCGGCGCCATCGGCGGGCCGTTCGCAGCCTCGACGGTGATGCAATTTTTCGGGCCGAGCGCGCTGTTCGTGTTCAGCGCCACCGTCTATGCGATCTTCGTGGCCGTCATCCTTTACCGGATGCGGGCGCGCTCCGCCGTGCCGGCCACCCATCGCAGCCGTTTTACGGCGCTGTTGCGCACTTCGACGGTTTTTGCCCGGTTGGCGAAGCGGAATGCCGATCCCGATGAACCCGCAAAGCCTGGATAGAGGTGCTTGCGCTTGACGAAAGCGCGCGCGGCTGAAATTGAAAGAGACCCTATCCCTTGCCAAAAGCGATTTGATGCACGTCATCACCACCCAGAAAGAACTCGAGACCGCTATTGCCGCTTTCGAAAAGGCGGAATTCGTCACCGTCGATACCGAATTCATTCGCGAAACGACCTTCTGGCCGATCCTGTGCCTGATCCAGATGGCAGCGCCCGGGGTGACCGCGCTGATCGATCCGCTGTCGCCCGACATCGACCTGAAACCGTTCTTCAGGCTGATGGCCAACGAGGCGATCGTCAAAGTCTTCCATGCGGCGCGCCAGGACATCGAAATCATCGTGCATCTCGGCGATCTGGTGCCGCATCCGGTGTTCGACACCCAGGTCGCGGCAATGGTCTGCGGCTTCGGCGACAGCGTCTCCTACGACCAGCTGGTGCAGCGCATCACCGGAGCGCGGCTCGACAAGTCCTCGCGCTTCACCGACTGGCGCCACCGTCCGCTGTCCGAAAAGCAGCTCGACTACGCGCTCGCCGACGTCACCCACCTGATCGAGGTCTACAAGCATCTCAGCGCCGAGCTGGTGCGGGAAAACCGCGCCCACTGGCTGAACGAGGAGATGGACGTGCTGACCTCGCGCGAGACCTACGATCCGCATCCCGAGGATGCCTGGAAGCGGCTCAAGATGCGGCTGCGCAAGCCGCAGGAACTGGCGATCGTGCAGGCGGTGGCCGCCTGGCGCGAACGCGAAGCGCGCGAGCGCGACGTGCCGCGCGGCCGGGTGCTCAAGGACGATGCGATCTACGAAGTGGCGCAGCAGGCGCCGCGCGACGCTGCGGCGCTGAGCAAGCTGCGTACCACGCCGAAGGGCTGGGAGCGCTCGTCGACGGCGACGGCACTGCTTGGCGCGGTAAACGCTGCCCTTGCCCTGCCCAGGGAAGAGATGCCGAAGCTGCCGAAGAGCTTCCAGCCGCCGGAGGGGTCAAGCGCCGCGGCGGAGTTGCTGAAGGTGCTGCTGCGGATCGTTGCCGAAAAGGAGGGCGTCGCATCCAAGGTACTCGCCTCCAGTGACGACATCGACCGCATCGCTGCCGAGGGCGAGGAAGCCGACGTGCCGGCATTGCAAGGCTGGCGGCGCGCCGTCTTCGGCGAGGCCGCGCTCAAGCTGGTGCGCGGTGAACTCGCCATCAGGTTCGACAAGCGCAAGATCGCTGTATTCGATTTGTAGCCTTGAGCTTGCTCAGATCAAGCCGAGCAGATGCAGCGCTAGCCATATCCAGCCAAGTGCAAGAACTACCGCGCCCAGGTAGAATGCCCTGCTGCGCAGGATTAGCCGATTCCTGGTCAAGTGGACCGACGCGTGAAGATAGCGGGAGACGACAAAGATCCACATCAGAGCCAAGGTCAGATAATTGACGCCATTGGTCACGTGCAGCGTCAAGCATAAGACGTAGAAAAGCACCTGCAGTTCGAACTGGTTGCTCAGATTGTCGGCGACGGTGATACTGGACCCAGGCTCCGTCGAGCGCGTCTTGAACTGGCCGGTCTTGGCTTCGCCCGACCTGACCGCACCATAGCGGCGCCGGCCCATTACGATATAGACGATATAGACCAACAGCACCTGCGCCAGGATCGGCCAGAAGATCGCGGTCTGGTTCAAGACGCCCCCTATCGTTGTCACCCAACCTTCAAGGCCGTTTCTGAGCCATCAGAGTGAAAGCCGCAATGACAGTCACTGGTATCGCCAGTAGGGCGAATTTGGTGACGATCAGCGCCGAGGCGAAAGATAGTGAATCCGGATTGGCCGACAGAAAATCGGACAAAAGACGAGCCACGGCGATATTCTGGGCATAGTCGGTAAGCAGGTAGGGCAGCACCAGCACAACCGCGAATATCGACTGGGTTTGCGCAGGCAGTGCACGGAAATTCTTCAGCCGCCGGCCCGTGGCCAGGATCAGGCTGACCATCGTCAGCGATAGCAGCGCCGGAAAAAGCAGGTCGAAGGTCAGGTAATGCCAGACGAGAATAATTTCGCTGCCGCGCCGGCCGAGGGCTGTTAGCCAGGCCATGCCCTCATCCGGGGTGAAACCGGTATAGCGCATGTCGAGCGACGGCAGACCGCCGCTCAATCGGCGAAAATAGAGGAACTCCATCGCCGTCATGATGATGAAAACCGCCACGGTGGCGGTACAGAGTGCGGCCGCGTGGCGCGACAGCCGCAGGATCATTGCCGCCAGATTGCGCCAAAGCGCATGGCGATCAGGCTCCGCCAGGATAATTCGGGCTTTCGCGGGTAATCGTGACGTCATGGGCGTGGCTTTCACGAAGTCCGGCATTGGATATCCGCACAAAAGTGGCGCGCTCGCGGAAATCGGCAAGGTCGCGGCCACCGACATAACCCATAGCGGCTTTCAGGCCGCCTGCAAGCTGGTGCAGCACGCCAGACACAGGTCCTTTGTACGGCACCTGCCCTTCGATGCCTTCCGGGACCAGTTTCAGCGTGTCGCGCACCTCGGCCTGGAAATAACGATCGGCGGAGCCGCGCGCCATCGCGCCGACCGAGCCCATGCCGCGATAGGCTTTGAAGGAGCGGCCCTGGTGCAGATAGACCTCGCCCGGGCTCTCGTCCGTGCCGGCCAGCAGCGAGCCGATCATCGCCGCGCTGGCGCCGGCGGCCAGTGCCTTGGCGAGATCGCCCGAATATTTGATGCCGCCATCGGCAATGACCGAAACGCCGGATTTCTGCGCCGTCTCGACCGCCGACATGATCGCCGAGAGCTGCGGCACGCCGACGCCGGCGACGATGCGGGTGGTGCAGATGGAGCCTGGTCCGATGCCGACCTTGACCGCGTCGGCGCCGGCATCGATCAGCGCCAAGGTGCCTTCCGCGGTGGCGACGTTGCCGGCCAAGATGCGAACCGAGTTGGACAGCTTCTTGGCCCGCGTCACCGCATCCAGAACGCGCTGCGAATGACCGTGCGCGGTGTCGATCACGAGAAGGTCGACGCCGGCGTCGATGAGGCGCTCGGCCCGTTCGAAACCGTCATCGCCGACGCTGGTGGCGGCGGCGGCGCGCAAGCGCCCCTGCGCATCCTTGGTGGCGTGCGGGTTGAGCTGCGACTTCTCGATGTCCTTGACCGTGATCAGCCCGACGCAATTGCCGTCCCGATCGACCACAACAAGCTTCTCGATGCGGTGCTGATGGAGCAGCCGCTTGGCCTCGTCCTGATCGACGTTCTCCTTGACCGTGATCAGGTTCTCGCGGGTCATCAGCTCATAGACCTTTTGCGCCGGATCGGACGCGAAGCGGACGTCGCGGTTGGTCAGGATGCCGACGAGCCGGCCGACCGTGTGGCCGCCGGTGCCGCCGTTCTCGACCACCGGAATGCCCGAAATGCTGTAGGTGCGCATCAGACCCAGCGCATCGGCAAGCGTCGCCTCGGGACCGATGGTGACAGGGTTGACCACCATGCCGGACTCGAACTTCTTCACCTGCCGCACCTGCTCGGCCTGTTCGGCCGGCGAGAAATTGCGGTGGATGACGCCAATGCCGCCGGCCTGGGCCATGGCGATGGCGAGCCGCGCCTCTGTGACCGTGTCCATGGCGGCCGACAGGATCGGCACGTTGAGGTCGATGTCACCTGCGATGCGGGTGCGGATGTCGGTCTCGCCGGGCATGACCTCGGAATGACCCGGCTGCAGCAGCACGTCGTCAAAGGTCAGCGCCAATGCGCCGGTGGACGTCTCGATGATTTTTGCCATGGCCAGCCCTCGGAATGCAGGAAAGGCGCTCGCCCTGATGGACAGCGCCGACTCGTCTTCTTCCCTTTCAGGATTGGCGCTGGCTCGTAACACGTCCCGTGGCCGTTGAAAAGCCGATGGTTGTGTAGTGGCAAAGCTGCATTTGCCGCAGGTGATGCAAGACTTGCGGTCGCACAAACGTGACAGCAAATTAATGCGACATTCGGGCCCAGCCATGATAACCGCCCTACCTGTCGGTTTGGCCCCCAAGGCCGGCAAGAATCGCGACGCGCATTTCAAGACCGGATCCATCGTGAACCGCACCATTCCGCTTATCCTGGCGGTCGCTCTTTTCATGGAAAACATGGATTCGACCGTCATCGCGACATCGTTGCCGGCGATCGCCATCGACATCCACACCAGCCCGATCGCGCTCAAGCTGGCGCTGACCGCCTATCTGGTATCGCTGGCGATCTTCATTCCGATAAGCGGCTGGATGGCCGACCGCTTCGGCGCCAAGAATGTCTTCCGCGCCGCGATCGCCGTGTTCATCGTCGGTTCGGTCGCGTGCGCCATTTCCAATTCGTTGCCGGCTTTCGTGGTGTCACGCTTCCTGCAAGGCATTGGCGGCGCCATGATGACGCCGGTCGGGCGTCTGGTGCTGGTACGCGCGACGCCGAAAAGCGAGCTCGTTGCCGCCATGTCGTGGCTGACTGTCCCGGCTCTGGTCGGCCCCCTGGTCGGCCCGCCGGTCGGCGGCTTCATCACGACCTATTTTTCCTGGCACTGGATTTTTCTGATCAATGTGCCGATCGGGCTGATCGGCATCTGGCTGGCCACGCGTTTCCTGCCGAAGACCGACGCCGCGCAGACGCCGCCGCTCGATCTCATCGGTTTCGTGCTGAGCGGGCTGGCGGCATCGGGCATTGTGTTCGGCCTGTCGGTGGTCAGCCTGCCGGCTCTGCCGCCAGTTGCCGGCTTTATCACCGTTGCCGTCGGGCTGGCATCGGCGGTGCTTTACCTGCTGCACGCGCGCCGCGCCAAGAATCCGCTGCTGGCGCTCGAGCTGTTTCGCAATCGGGTGTTCCGCTCGTCGGTGCTCGGCGGCGGACTGTTCCGCATCGGCATTGGTGCCGTACCTTTCCTGTTGCCGCTGATGTTCCAGATCGGTTTCGGGCTGACGCCGTTCCAGTCCGGCATGATCACCTTCGTCTCGGCGATCGGCGCCATAGGCATGAAATTCGTCACTGCCCTGATCTTCAGGGTCGCCGGCTTCCGCCGGGTGCTGATTTCAGGCTCGCTCATCGCTGCCGCGTCCATCGCCATCAACGGCCTGTTCACACCCGACACGCCCTATGGGCTGATCCTCGCCATGCTGCTCGCCGGGGGCTTCATCCGGTCGATGTTCTTCACCGGCATCAATGCGCTTGCCTACGCCGAGATTTCGGCCGCCGACACCAACAAGGCCACGCCGATCACGGCGGTGTTCCAGCAGTTGGCGATCGCACTCGGCGTGGCGCTGGCCGGCGGCATCCTGGAAGTGTCGACCAATATCCATGGCGGCCCGCTGACGCTGAGCGACTTCCACACCGCCTTCTTCATCGTAGCGGCGGTGTCGGCGGCAGCCTCGCTGTCGTTCATGCGGCTGGCGCCGGACGCCGGCAATGCCGTGTCGGGACATGGCAGGTTGACGCCGCCGAAGACGCTGGAGCCGGTGAGCCCGCCGGGGAGTTGAGGACCCCTTCCCTTCTCCCCTTGTGGGAGAAGGTGGATCGGCGCGCAGCGCCGAGACGGTTGAGGGGTGTTGGAAGAAATGAGGCGATGATAACTGCAAGCGTGTTGCCAAGCTGGAACACCCCTCATCCGACCTCGCTTCGCGAGGCCACCTTCTCCCACAAGGGGAGAAGGAAAGGGCGCTACCCCTTAAAATCCTTCGCCAATAAATAAAGCTCCACCGACTCGTCGCGCGAGGCCGGCGGCTTGACGTGGTGGACCGAGCGGAAATTCCGCTTCAGCCTGGCCAGCAATTCGTTTTCGGCGCCGCCCTGAAACGTCTTGGCGAGGAAATGTCCGCCAGGCTTCAATACCGACAGCGCGAAATCGGCCGCCACCTCGCAAAGATGCATGGTGCGGATGTGGTCGGTCCGCTTGTGGCCGGTGGTGGGTGCAGCCATGTCGGAGAGCACGATGTCGGGCTGGCCGCCCAGCGTCTCGGCCAGCTTTTCGGGTGCCTGCGGATCGAGGAAATCCATCAGCAGCACCGGCGCGCCCGGCACGGCGTCCATCTCGAGATAGTCGATGCCGACGACGTTCGGGTGTTCCGCGGTCGACTTGGTACGCGCGGCGGCGACCTGGCACCAGCCGCCGGGTGCCGCACCAAGGTCTATCACCTTCATGCCGGGCTTGAGCAAATGGTGCTTGTCGTCGATCTCGATCAGCTTGTAGGCGGCGCGCGAGCGATAGCCGTCGGCCTTCGAGCGCTGGACATAGGGATCGTTGATGTGGCGCTGCAACCAGCGGCGCGACGATTCCTTCAAGCCGCTTTTCTTCTTGATCTTCGTCTTCAGCACGCGAATGCCGGCGGAGCTCGGTCTTTCCGGTTTTTTGGTCATTGCCGGCCCCGCCCGCTGTTGCGCCAGACGCCGTCATCGGCCATCAATTCGCTCAGTATGCCCTCGCGCAGGCCACGGTCGGCGACACGCAGCCGCTCCGACGGCCAGACGGCACGGATCGCCTCCAGTATGGCGCAGCCGGCCAGAACCAGGTCGGCGCGGTCGGCGCCGATGCAAGGGTTGGCGACGCGCTGCTGGAAATCCCAGCCGACCAGTTTTTCGACCATGCGGTCGACGCTGTCGCGATCCATCCACAGCCCGTCGACGCGGCGGCGGTCATAGCGTTCGAGGTCGAGATGAACGCCGGCCAGCGTCGTCACAGTGCCCGATGTGCCGAGCAAATGGAATTTCGGGCTGGACAGGAGGTGGCTCAGCCGATCGCGCCCGTCGAAGGCGCGCAGCCGCATTGCGACATCCTCGACCATGGCGCCAAAGATCGCGCGCGTCACCGTGCGGCCGCCAAAACGCTCGGCCAGCGAGACGACGCCGACCGGCAGCGACGTCCACGAGACGATGTGGTTGGCAAGCCTTGGCGAGCGCTGACCGGTGAGGTCGATCAGCGCAATTTCGGACGAGCCGCCGCCGATGTCGAACAGCACGACGCCTTGCGTGTCGCGCTCGACCAGCGAGCCGCAGCCCGACACCGCCAGCCGCGCCTCGGTCTGGCGGTCGATGATCTCGAGCTTCAGGCCGGCCTCGCGCTCGACGCGCTCGAGGAACTCGACGCCGTTGGCGGCGGTGCGGCAGGCCTCGGTGGCGATCAGCCTGGCCTTCCTGACCTTGCGGTTGCGCAACTTGTCACCGCAGATCTTCAGCGCCTCGACCGCGCGGTCCATTGCGGCGGCGCCAAGCCGACCATTGGCGGTAAGGCCCTCGCCCAGCCTGACAATGCGCGAGAAGGCATCGATGACGCGGAACTGGCCATGGCGCGTCGGCACCGCGACCAGCAGGCGGCAATTGTTGGTGCCGAGATCGAGCGCCGCAAATACCGGCAATTCCTGCAGCGGTGGCGGCGTGCGGGCACCTTGCTCCGGCCTTGGCGAGGCTGGAGGCAATTGCGCGATCGAGGACTGGGGCGCGATCGAAGCCGCTGGCTGGGGCGGGCGAGCGGCCGGGGCCTCGCCGGCGGCGGACACCGAAGTGCCTGATATCACCGGACGAGCCTCGTCGCGTGCGAAAACCTTGCGCCCGCGCCGCCGCTTGCGCCGTTTCTTGGGTTTGCCGTTCTGATGCGGGCCGTTCTGGCCCTTGTGGTCGTGGGACGTGTCGCCAGCCTGTCCATTGCCGGACCGGGGCTGCACCTGACGGCCGTAGCGTCCGGTGGATGGGCTTGCCTGGCCGGACGGCGTCGGCGAATCCCTGGACACGCCCACTTCCGGCGCGCCAGCGCCGGCTTCGTGGTCTTCCACTGTCGTTCCTTCCGGCGCCGCGCGAACCGAGATCGGACGCAGCAGGCGCTTTTACATGTTCAAGTTGTCGCCAGACTATCAGCGCCGGGCCGGATCACCAAGAGCGCTCGCGGCGAATTTTGCCGGCGGCGTGAAGGCGGCGACGTCGGTGATCCCTTGTCCCCTGGGGAGAAGGTGGCCGAGCGAAGCTCGGTCGGATGAGGAGTGCCGGAAGGATCGCGGCATTGAAGATGTAACCCCTTCAAATCATTTTATTTTTTCGAGCCGAGTTCCTTCCGGCACCCCTCATCCGGCTCGGCGCTGCGCGCCGATCCACCTTCTCCCACAAGGGGAGAAGGGAAGGCGCGAGCGCCACAACGCGCCTTCCCGGTTGAATAGCCGGCTTCAATGAGGCATTTCTGAAATGAACCATTCGGGACTGCGGGCGGTTTGCCTGCTGCGAACCGGAAAACGGGGTACGGGCTGCAACGCATGATCGTCAGGCCATGAACTGGAGGCGTTATTTCTGGCCCGTGATCGGCATCGCCGCGGTGGTGTTCTCGCTGTGGCTGCTGCTGCACGAATTGCGCGGCATCTCGCTCGACGATGTCTGGGCCGGCATAATCGCCATCCCGGCGCGCGGCTGGGTGCTGGCGGCGCTGAGTTCGGTCATCGCCTATGCCTCGCTCGCCGGTTACGACCACATCGCGCTGCTGCACATCGGCAAAAAAGTCTCGTGGCTGTTCGTCACCTTCTGCTCGTTCACCACTTACGCGCTGTCGCACAATATCGGCGGCTCGGTATTTTCTGGTGCGGTGATCCGCTACCGCGCCTACGGCACCAAGGGCCTGACCGGGCAGGATGTCGGCGTTCTGGTGGCGATTTGCTGGATCACCTTCGTGCTGTCGACACTGTTCGTCTCAAGCATCGTCCTGCTGCTCGAGCCCGAGGTGATCGACCGGTTTTCCGGCACGCCGCATCACAAGCTGTCGCAAGCCGCAGGGCTCGCCATGCTGCTCGTGGTGGCGGCCTATGTCTTCGGCAGCTGGCTGCATCTGAGGCCGCTGAGGATCGGCAGCTTTCAGTTGCACTATCCGGCGCTGCCGATCGTGGCGCGGCAATTGCTGGTCGGCCCGATCGAGCTGCTGGCGGCGGCGGCGATCATCTTCTTCGCCCTGCCCGTCGCCGGCAATCCCGGCTATTTCGTCGTGCTCGGCGTCTTCCTGGTGTCGTTCTCGATCGCGCAGATCTCGCATGCGCCGGGCGGGCTCGGCGTGTTCGAGGTGGTGTTCCTCGCGGGCTTGTCACATATGGATCAGGTCGGCGTGCTGGCAGCGCTGCTGGTGTTCCGGCTGTTCTACCTGATCGTCCCGCTGCTGATCGCGCTCGGCGTGGTGCTGTTCTTCGAGCACTCGCAATACAGTCGCAGCGAGAGTTGAAGTGCCGGAAGACGATGATTGAGCCCCAACACAGGGTTGACTATTTTCCGGCGGCGGCTACAAGGGCCGCGCGGCTGCCTGGCGGCCCACCCTGCTGGGGAATAGGTTAACGGTAGACCCACGGACTCTGACTCCGTTAGTCCTGGTTCGAATCCAGGTTCCCCAGCCAACAAGCCAAATCAGAGACTTATGGCGATCGGGATTTTTCGTTTCCTGCAATTTCGTGCCGCGACACGCCACACTGTTAGCCGCTATCCAATTTGAACGACGGCAGGCGGCTGGTCCGCATCCGCTGCGGCTACTGCAAGAGCTCTACAATTATTTCCCCGATGATCTGATCCAGATTTTTGGCGATGTGGACATCGACTCGCTGGCTTACCGAATGAAAATGCGAAGACGGCAAGGATCACAGCAGGCTGGAAGTGGAGCCATTTTCCGCGACCAAGCGCGAGGCTGTCGGCCTTCGTATCCGCCGGCTGGAAATCAATCGTATTCCGGTATGGAGTGACGGATCGTAGGCAGGCTCTTGTGGCAAGACGGGGCCGCCCCGCTCGTATTCAAGCTCCTTCTGGCATCTTGTAAGGCTTGATGTATCCTCGACGTTCTAAATCGGCCCGGTCCTCGATTTTGGCCCCGTAAAGCTGTTGTCGAAGGTCCGATGCCTGATCCGGCCATAGTTGTTCTGCAATTTGCATCTTGTGGAGCACCGAATAATCTCGGTGTGGAGAAGGAAACCTGGTTAGCAATAGAAACATTGCGCCAAAAATACCGCAAATAAAGACATAGACAACGATTATCTTACTGTAAACTCCAAGAGATGACGCGATCCATATTTCCTTCATCAGAAGCATATTTATTGCGTACACGCATGCTATTACTACAATCAACAACATCAAATAAAAATATACGAAATATTTGGAAGCAGCCGAATGAAAACCTGTAAAAACCAGATGTGGTATATTCGATGGAAAGTATTTCCCGATGGCAGTCTCTGGAATCAAAGCTGACTGCATAACATTGAGTATACCCCGAGGAAAAATCCGCTTGAGAAGGTGGGCTATAGCCCCGTCGACGATTGCTACGTTGGCCTGGAGGGTGGCCGCGTATATTCCGAGCGTGCTTGATATAGCGAGAAGAGATTCCGCAACACCTGGAGAGCTTTTAATAGAAATTCCATAGACGCTAACATCGGTTCCTAGGTGAAAGTAGTTCGCAACCAAAAAGGTAAAAAGTGATATATTTAAAATGGTGAATTTCCCACTTGACGACTTAAGATGATCCCTTCTGGCAACAAGCAAATCCAGCAACGATCGATCCAGCTTGCCGACATCATCATCGTCTACAAGTTCGAGGTCGTGGTCAATGATCTGGGCAGGACTCAGCCAGCGTCGCGGGAACATCGCATTGTAGCGCTTGCGTTCCCGAAGCCAAAAACCGAGGCGAGCAAAAGGAAAGCTGCACCAGAACCGAATTCGGTTCCAGGTTCGCGTCAGGACGGCTCGCCCTTTCGCTGCGCTGCTCGATAGGTTCACGGTGTCCCCCCGGGCCTTCTGGTCAGGATGCAGCGCCGGCGTCACCCCCGCAAGGGCGGCCTCGCGATTCCCACGGTTTATATCAATTCCTGCTTCGGCAGTGAATTACGGTGACAGTGCACTTTTTGCCATGCCGCCGCCGCAGCAGCATGGTGCACCTTGCCCGCGTTCCCGGTCTGCCGCACCCCCAGCGCCGTACGGGCGAGCCAAAGTGTTTTCACGTCCGAAGAATATATGTTCCGCAAGAACTGCTCATCGAGTATTGCCGCGTCGCCGATGTCGCGGTTTTTCGATGCACCCGGGGGCCGAGAGTATCGCCGGGCAAATCGGCAAAGCCGAGAAACCCGGAAACGAGCCAGGCGGCGAAAAGAAAATAGTGCACCGGAATTACGGTGACGGTGCACTTTTTACCATGTTCGCCCCGCCGCATCGTGTAACCTTGCCCGCGTTCCCGGTCTGCCGCAGCACCGTACAGGCGAGCCAAAGTGTTTTCACGTCCGAAGACTATGCGTTCCACAAGGACCGCTCATCGAATATTGCCGCGTCGCCGATGTTGCGGTTATCGATGCTGGGGGATGCGGCAGACCGGGAACGCGGGCAAGGTGCACCATGCGGCGGGAGCGACATGGTAAAAAGTGCACTGTCACCGTAATTCCGCATGACAACCACCGCAAAATGCGGGTCTGGATGATGACCTCTGGCAGCCAAACCCCGTCCGCGTTAGAATGGGACAGGGGGACATTCACCAACCCAGCAAGGGAGGTCCGCCATGAAAGTCAAAGACGCAATGCATAAGGGTGTCGACTGGGTCAGCCCCGAAACCGCTGTCACCGAACTGGCGAAAATGATGCGAGCCCAGGATATCGGGTCGATTCCCATTGGAGAGAACGACCGACTGATCGGAATGGTGACCGACCGCGATATTGTCTGCAACGGACTGGCAGAAGATGGTTTCGACGGCCGCATCGCAACGGCGCGCGATGTTATGACGGCCGGCATTCACTGCTGCCGCGAAGACGACGATCTGGCCAAGGCCGTACGGCACATGGAAGAACTGAAAATCCGCAGGTTGCCGGTGATCAACAAGAATATGCGGATGGTCGGCATCCTTAGCGTCGGCGACGTCAGTCAGTCGGCACCGAGGGAACTGGTGTCCGAATACGTCAAGAGCGTTTCCGCCCACCACCACTGAAGGGCGGCTCGCCCGTGCGCTAAGGCCTCAGTCTGCCGCCGCGCTGGCCACAGCGCGCCGGCAGAAATGTCCGGTCATCGAGGCCGTGGCGCACCGGAAAAGCCCGCCGGCCGAAGCCGGCTGGAGCGTCTGCAGTCGCCAGAGTGTGGGTAACTTTATGCAGCCTTCAGGTTAATCACCCGCATCACTGCGACCGCTGTTCCGTTGTTCGTAGCAGCCTCCTTCGTGCTACCCTTGCCGCAGCTCCATACGTCACCCTCCTTGGCCGTGAACTGCATGTCTCCGGCCGTGACCTGCAGCTCGCCTTCAGTGACCGTGCAGACCATATCGTCGGCCATGACATCCCCGAGCGGGCTAGTTGCCTTTGGCTGGTAGACGACGTCTTCCATGGCAATTTTCTTGTACCCCTTGATATGGGAGTCTCGTGTTCCCAGTTCGACGAGCCGAACGCCGGGAAAAATCTCTTTGCCATCAGTCGGACCGTAGGTCTTGGCCGCTACCGGAATGGGCTTTGCGACCAATAGCGGGGCCGCCAACGAGGTGGCACCAAGGGCGAGAGCATTACGTCGAGTCATCTTCATAACATCCTCCCTGAGTTAGTTCGCCCGACCGGGCGAACCTGATATTTTACGCGCCCGTTCAGCCAAATAGTCAAAACACAATTGGGCAAGCCAACGCCTGGCCTGCGCGCGTTCTGGCGTGCCGCTGTCCTACACCGCCGAAGTGCTTCGCGCGTCTTGGCGGCTCGCTGCGGCTGGCTGCGCATGGCCTGCCTGCCACACCTCTTGACTGTCCGAGCGGGTTAGATACTTTTTGCTGCGTGCCTTGAGAAAAGCGGTGCCGGGCACCTTGGCCAGCCGCGTGATAACCGACGAATGGGTGAGCCCTCACGTCGAAGAGAAAGAAGAAACAGCACCAGCTCTTGCTGGCCGCGCTGCCTAAAGCGAAACCGAAAATGACCTAGATTGTTGATGCGACGCGGGAAATTGGCCGCTAAGGATGAATTACGGTGACAGTGCACTTTTACCATGTCGCCTCCGCCGCATTGTGCACCTTGCCCGCGTTCCCGGTCTGCGGCATCCCCCAGCACCGTACCGGCGAGCCAAAGTGTTTTCACGTCCGAAGACTATGTGTTCCACAAGAACTGCTCATCGAATATTGCCGCGTCGCCGATGTCGCGGTTTTCGATGCACCCGTGGGCCGAGAGCATCGCCGGGCAAATCGGCAAAGCCGTGAGAACCCGGAACGAGGCGCGCGGCGAAAAGAAAATAGCGGACTGTCACCGTAATTCCTAAAACCTCTCCGGCAACCCTTCTACTCCCCGACAATGGACGTCGGCGGGCGTGCCGAGGTTATCGGATCGGCATGACGAAGGACGATCCTCCACGCGCCTTCCTCGCGCCGGAATATGGTGGTGACTCGAAGCGCAATCGGCACCAGTTTGTTGCCACCACCGACCTTGGATTGGAACCGCTCGACCTCGATGATGTATCCTAAGTCGGCTGTCGCATACTCCGAGATGCGCTCAAATCCGATGGCCTTGCCGTGCCGGTAATTGGTGGCGGCCCGTTCCATGGTCTCAGCGGCCTTTCTCCATCCCTTCGCCGGCGGGCCAAAGGGATTGGCAATAATGACGTCGTCCTGTCGCGAGTAGAGGTTTTTCAAGGGCTCAGGATCGCCCTTTACGAAGGCATCCAGAGCCAGATGATCCTGCTCGATAAATTTCGTTAGGTCGGAGGCTAACATCTTAACATCGCCACATGACTAAAAAGAGAACTCTATCAAGCGCTTCATCCGCCCTTCGCCTTGCCGTAGGCATTCGAGCTGGTGTCCCGAGTATAGATCAGAATTACGGTGACAGTGCACTTTTTACCATGTCGCCCTCGCCGCACGTGCACCTTGCCGGTGTTCCCGGTCTGCCGCATCCCCAGCACCGTACGGGTGAGCCAAAGTGTTTTCACGTCCGAAGACTATGTGTTCCACAAGAACTGCTCATCGAGTATCGCCGCGTCGCCGATGTCGCGGTTTTCGATGCGCCCGTGGGCCGAGAGCATCGCCGAGGAAATCGGCAAGGCCGTGAGCCCGGGAAAACGAGGCAGGCGGCGAAAAGAAAATAGTGCACCGTCACCGTAATCCGCTCACAGGCCTCTAGCTGTGGCGGCGCCTTCACTAGACGGTGGAAACTATGACTGCCGTGAAATCGGTAGGCGGAAATACCCTTCCACTTGTGTCCTGAGCTGACTGCATCACGACGATGTATTCCGATCCAACCTGCTTGATCCAATAGCTACTCGTTACATGAGGAACGTTATGACAGTGAGATACTATTGGCACAAAATGCCCTTTGTACTTTTCTGCAATTTCAAATGATAACACATTGTTTTCCCATTTCACATTTGCCGAATGTTCCGCGAGCTGACCTTCCTTTATTCTGGCTGACGCAAGAATGACAGACATAATTACCCTCCCAGTTAACCATTAGACTTAGACCCGATTACAGACCAATGACACGCTGGTTTCTAGGAGGAACGGTATTTGCGTTCCACACCGAACCAACAACGAATGCTCAACCCCAAGTATCTTCCGCACACTCGCCAGCGCCGCCTCATTCACCTCGATATACGCGACGATATACCATTCGCCGTTTTCTTCCCTGGCCATGCCCATCGGCTCGGCCCGCCATTTGAGCGCGCCGTGGTGCGGCATGAAGTAGGTTTCCTGGATGCCGCCGACGGCGCTGAGGCCTTCGTCGAGAGCGTATTCCATCACCGCGCAGCACAGCTGCGTCAGCGTGCCCCTCAGTCCAGCAGTTCGTTTGTCGGGAACGACGAATGTGCGCGTCCATTCGGCCCAATCGGGACGTCTTGGAACGCCCGATCTTTCGCACATGTGAGAAAAAACCTCCGAGACCATGTGCGGCTCGCTCGTTGGGATCAATCGAGCCGAAGTCACCACGCGACCGTCTTCAATACCAAGCAGGTAAGTCGCCGCGTCGGTATCGAATTGGTCCAGCTCGCGACCGTCCGGGCTCGGAGGGCGCCAATGTTTCTGGTGCACGAAGAAGTCGTGCCGCCGGCGCAGAAACTCGTCGAATTCGTTTTCATAGAGATGCTTGTTATGCGCATTGACTACGTGGGCCGTTATCATGGCGCGATTCCCCGATCGTTCTCAAAGGGATACTCGCAGTCGCGCTAATATACGTCACCTGTCCGATGGGACAGTTGACGCGTTTAGGGATGGATCAGGCGCCGGCGCACCGCCTCGACGACCGCTTGCGTGGTCGTTGCGACGCCAAAAGCCTCGCGAGCCCGCGTTGAGTGCCATTTGACCGTACGCTCGGTCAGGCCGAGAATCTGTGAGGTTTCCGATGAGGTCTTGCCGGCCGCGGCCCACAAGAGCACTTCTTTTTCGCGGTCGGTCAGCACGCCCTCATGGTCATCATCGTCATTCGCCAAGGCCTGGATCGACATGCCCGCATAGACCGCCATCGTCACCAGTTGCACCTGATGGCGCGGCGACAGGGTGCAGGACTTCGCGGACGACGCAAACGAAAGCACGGATTGCCAGTGATGAACGCTGAGCATCGGCACAGCGAAGCCGCTACAGATGCCGAACTCCGTCGCCTCGCCGGCGACGCGTCGTGAGCCCTCCGTATCTGACCACTTTGCCGGGACTTCCGACCAAAGGAACGGCTTCAGGGTCTTTGCCGAGTAAATGCAAACGCCGTCGACGGCGGCATGCTCGGCCTCGACATAGCGTTCGAACCAGCCGGCCGGCCAGCCATTCAGCTCAACCATGGGTGCAAGCTTCTGGCCACCGAGCGGCACCCCGCTCAGGATAAGGTGCTCGAAGCCGAGATTTCGCACGGTCTCGAGAAGGTCGCCCAGCAGCGGCCCGGTAGCTGTATGTTTCCTGCAGCGTTCGACAAAGTCGAACACATCTGAATCGATCATGACAGAGACCCCCCGTCTCCACGCCGAAAACAAAGCTTACCTTAAATTAGCGACTTCGAATATCCCAATAAGCGCGCCGGCCACGCAGGACGCGTGGACCAAAATCAGCTAAATCAGCCAGACTTTAATCCGCGAAGCAGGACCCCAAGCATGACGCCAGCATTGCCGAAACGAAACGAGCCGTTCCGGGCCGGCGAAACCGCGCTGCTGCTGGTCGACATGCAACGGGTCTGGCTGGAGCCGGGTGCTGATCCGGCGCATCCGGAGCGTGGGCCCGATCACTATTTCTACCGGCAGACGGCGTCGCAGACGATCCCCAACCAGGAGCGCCTGCTGGCGGCGGCGCGGGCCAGCGGCGTCGAGGTGATCCATACAATCATCCAAAGCCTGACCGAAGACGGCCGCGACTGCTCGCTCGACCACAAGCTGACGCCGATCCATATCGCGCCGAGCCGGCCGGAAGGCCTGCCGGTGCCGTCGCTGGCGCCGGTCGGCGACGAGATCATGCTGCCGAAGACGTCGTCGGGCGTCTTCAACTCCACCAACATCGACTATGTCTTGAAGAACCTCGGCGTGCGCTACCTGATCGTCGCCGGCATCATGACCGACCAGTGCGTCGACATGGCGGTACGCGATGCCGCCGATCGCGGCTACCTCGTCACCTGTGTATCCGACGCCTGCGCCGCCGCCTCGCAGGAGCGCCATGATGGCGCGCTCGAGGCCTTCGGCGGCTATTGCTGGGTCACCGATACCGCCACCGTTACTTCCCGCTTCGAAGTTTTGGGAAAAGCTGCATGACATCGACCGTCGAACCGCTGGTTGCCGTCGTCACCACCGATCTGTCGGCGATCACGCGCGGCCGCTCGGTCGTCGAAAGCAAGCTGCAGAAGATCGCCGCGACCGGCGTCGGCTGGCTGCAGGCCAATCTGTCGCTGACGCCGTTCAACTCGATCGTCGACCCCAATCCGTGGGGCTCGTCCGGCGATGTGCGGCTCGTTCCCGATCTCAACGCGCGGTTTCGCACGGCGCTGACCGGAGCGGCGACGCCTTTCGACATGGTCGCCGCCAACATCGTCGAACTCAACGGCAGCCCGTGGGTCGGCTGTACGCGGACCATGCTCAAGGATGCGCTGGCGGAGTTGAAGGCAGCGGCCGGGCTTTCCGTCATCGCCGCCTTCGAGCATGAATTCCATATCGAGGGCGACTTCGAGCCGGCTCATTCGATGTCGTTGGCAGCACTGCGCCGCGCCGACCCGTTTGCCGCCAATCTGATGGCGGCGCTGGCGGAGGCCGGCGTCGCGCCCGAAGTGGTGATCGCCGAGTTCGGCACCGACCAGTTCGAGGTGACGTGCGAGCCGGCCGATGCGCTTGCCGCGGCCGATCGCGCCGTCGCCATCCGCGAGATCACGCGCGAAATCGCGCGATGCGCCGGCTGGCGGGCGAGCTTCGCGCCGAAGATCGCGCCGGATGCCGTCGGCAACGGCGTCCATATCCATTTCAGTTTCGTCGACGACGCCGGCCAGCCGGCGACCTACGATCCGGCCCAGCCTGGCGGCCTTTCCAGCCAGGCTGCTTCCTTCTGCGCAGGCGTGCTGCGCCACCTGCCCGCGATTACCGCCATGACGGCGGCGAGTGTGTCGTCCTACTACCGGCTGAAGCCGCATAGCTGGAGTTCGTCCTACACCTGGCTTGCCGATCGCGACCGCGAGGCGAGCCTGCGCATCTGCCCGACGGTGACGATCGGCGGGCGCGATCCGGCGCGGCAGTACAATATCGAATATCGGGCAGCCGACGCCACCGGCAATCCTTATTTGTCGCTGGCGGCCATTGTGCGTGCCGGGCTGGAAGGGTTGAAGGCCGAGCTGCCGGCGCCGCCGCTGGTCTCTGGCGACCCGACGCAGATGAGCGTTGCCGAGCGCAAGAAGCTTGGCCTCGTGCGGCTGCCGGAAACGCTGCCGACGGCACTCGACGCGCTCGTTGCCGACAAGACCGTCACCGGATGGTTCGCGCCGGTGTTCGTCGAGACCTTTGTCGGCCTCAAGCGGCATGAGACCGAGCGCCTCGCCGGTCTCGACCCAGTGGCGGTCTGCGATCTCTACCGGACGCTGTATTAATGGCTGAGCCGCTTGCTAACGCCATCCTACCGGAAGGTTGGCTTCCAGCGGTCGAAGCAATCAACGAAACGGGGCGTTCCGATATCGTTCTGATATGCGAGCACGCGTCCAATCACATCCCGGCCGAGTATGCGCGGCTCGGTCTCGACAGCAGCCATTTGCAGCGCCATATCGCCTGGGACATCGGCGCCGCCGAAGTGACCCGCACCCTGTCGAATCTGCTCGATGCTCCGGCTTTCCTCAGCTCCTATTCGCGGCTTTTGATCGATCTCAACCGGCCGCTTGGTTCCAGCGGCAGCATTCCGGTGCAATCGGAGGACACCGGCATCCCCGGCAATGTCGGCCTCGATCCGGAGGAGCAAAGCCGGCGCGGCAAGATCATGTTCACACCGTTTCATGACCGCGTGGCCGCCCATCTCGACGACCGGGCGAAGCAGGGCAGACCGACGCGGATCGCGACGATCCACTCCTTCACGCCGGTCTTCCTCGGCATTGCGCGGCCCTGGCACGCCGGCGTGCTTTACGATCGGGCAGTCGATTTCGGCCAGGCAGTGCTTGCCGGCCTGCGCGCCGACAGTGCGCTCAACGCCGCGGCAAACGAGCCCTACGTGATCAGCCGTGACGGCGACTATGCCATACCCGTCCATGGCGACGATCGCGGCATTCCCGCGGTCCTCATCGAGATCAGGCAGGACCTGCTGGCGGGCCGCTCCGGCATCGAGGAATGGGCGAAGCGGCTGGCGGCCGTCTTGCCGGCGCAGCTGACTAAGGAGTCGTGAAAGAGCTCGGCCGAGTGAGCGCAAAGCGAGAGCCTACGGTCGGCCTGGCCACCGTCCTCAGGAGAAGATTTGCGACAGTTCTTCGACGCTGGTGCCTTCCTTGACCTGACGCAGCTCGACATAGCTGACCGCGGTGGCAATCGACGTCACCATTGACGATATCGTCGACACCAAAGTCGCCACTACAGCTCGCACTATGCCGCCCAACGGTTCGACAGCACGTTCAAGTGCCAACTGAATGGCCACCGAGGCCACGATCAGAACGAAGAACAGGCCGAACAGTGCCCATCGGCTGCCTTTGGTAAGTTCACCGCTGCGCGCCATGGAGCCAGACACGCCGACCCGTTCCTGTACCAGAACCGGCACCGCTACCAGCCACCGGAGCCACAATATGATTCCGGGAATGACGAGCAGGATCAAGCCCAATCCTGCGCCCAGGACGACCAGCAGCCCGACGCCGAGCGTTGGCAGAAAACAGCCGATCGCTATCTTGATGCAGTCGGCAATGGATGGCTGCTTGCCGTTCAGATCCTCGATAGTCGCCCGGACCAGCGCAGACTGAAGCAACAGATCCAGGACAAAGGACATCAACACGACGCCGAACGTAATCAGAGAATCACGAGACATCATGCGGAGGCCGCCGAGGGCGGCATCAGGATCCCCTCGGGCGACGAAGGCCTGCGGCACCTGCATCCAAAGCTCATAAACAAGGGTCGGGAAACCCGAAAACAGCAATGCAAGTCCGAGGCAAAGCATGGGGTTGCGACCGATGACCGCAAAACTGGCGCCGAAAACCCTGCCGATGCGAAATTTGTTGGGCTGGTCCAGCGTTATTGACGCCACGATATACCTCTACCTGTTTTGACCGGTCCGTCATTGCGACCCGGTGTTGGCCGACATTGACCCGCCGGCGGCAGCATGGCGAACGGCTGTCGCGGCTCGCCGGGCCCGCCTGATGTTCAGGCCGGTCCCGACGTGGTGCAGCCGCGCGACTTTGCTACGAGAAGATTTGCGACAGTTCTTCGACGCTGGTGCCTTCCTTGACCTGACGCAGCTCGGCATAGCTGACCGCCGTGGCGACCGACAGCACCATCGACAGTACGGTCGACACCAAGGCTGCCGCCACATCGGCAATGATCCCGCCAAACATGACGATGACTGCCAGCATCACCCACTGGATGACCATCGCGATGACCATCAGGATCAAGAAGAGGCCAAATAGCGGCCAGCGGTTGCCCTTGGTCAGGACACGGCTACGCGACATCGAACCGAACACGCCAAGCCGCTCCTGGATCAGAACCGGCACCGCCACGCACCATCCGAGCCATAAGATGATGCCGGGAACCAGCAAAGCTATCGACGCCAGGCCCGCACCCAGGCCGACGAGCAGGCCAATACCGAGGGTCGGCAGCAAATTGCGGATGGCTATCTGAATGCAGTCGCCAAAGGTCGGCCGCTTGCCGTTCAAGTCCTCGATCGTCGCCCGCACCAGCGCCGACTGGAGCAGCAGCGCGAAAACGAAGGATAGCAATCCCGCAATAATCGTAAACCATGAATTCCGAAACATCATCGAGGGATCGGCCGCGGCGCCGGGGTCGCCCTGCAGAACCGCATCTATTTGCGGTTGGCTCCACAGCCGAAGAATAATCGCCGGCAAGCCTGAAAACAGCAGCGCGAGCCCAAGGCACAAGCCGATGTTGCGGCCGATCACGGCGAAGCTGTTGTTGAACACCCTGCCGATCTCGAATTTCTCAGGCCGTTCCAGTGTCGTTGAAGCCATGATTTCCCCCCGTGTTTCGCCGTAACAGTATCACGGCGCCCTAATAGTAATTCTGCCAAGATTAACGGTGGGCGTCCAGCCCACTTGCAATTCTTGTTCTGCATTGTCAGTGTCGGCAGGGAACCACAGGTTGCAGGGGAGCGGGTGGCGTTGGCACAGCCAGGCACAGCGGAAGCCGAACGGCTGACCAATCTGCACAAGCAGCTGATCGCCGATGAGTCGATCCAGTTCGACCTGCCGGCCTATGTGCCGCCGAAGCCGCCCGAGTGGCTGAAACCGCTGCAGGATTTTTTGTCGTGGCTCGGTCCCTACATGATCTATCTGTTCTGGGGGGCGGTGATATCGGGCGTCGCAATCATCCTGCTTTTGGTCTTCCTCGAGGTGAAAGGCATCGCCTGGCGGCTGCCATGGCAGCGCGCGCGGCCCGAAGTCGAAGACGAAGAAACCTGGCGCCCAGACGCCGGCGCCGCGCAGATCCTGCTGTCGCAAGCGGATGCGCTGGCCGCACGCGGCGACTATGACGAGGCGGTTCACCTTTTGCTTCGGCGCAGCGTCGCCGATATTGCCAGCCGGCTGCCGGACTTCCTGCGCCCGTCGCTCACCGCGCGCGACATCGCCAATGCCCCTTCCCTGCCGGGAAGGGCGCGCCATGCGTTTACCGAGATCGCCCGCATTGTCGAGGCGGCGCTGTTCGCGCGCCGGCCGGTCGGCGCGGCAGGCTGGCGGCAGGCGCGCGGCGCCTATGAACGTTTCGCCTTCCGGGATGCCTGGACGTGAGCGCACCGGCGGTCGAGGCACAGGAGCCGTTCAATCGAAAGACACTGTTTTGGGGGATTTTCGCCAGCCTGCTTGCGGCAGCCGGTTTCTTCCTGCTGTCCACCTATGCTCCCGATTTCCGGCAACCCGGCAATGGCGGCGCCACGCCGCTGTCGAAAAGCGGTGTGGGCTACGCCGGCCTGGCGGAATGGCTGCGGCTCACCGGCGAAGCGCCCTTGATGGCGCGGACCGAAGACGATCTTGCCAGAGATATACTGCTGATCGTCACCATCTCGCCCGACAGCGATCCGGAGGCGCTCGACCACATCCTCAATCTTCGCCAGGACCAGAACACGCTCTTCGTGCTGCCGAAATGGCAGATCCTGCCGCTGCAGGGGCATGAAGGCTGGAACATGAAATTCGGGCGATTGCCCGGTTCGGTGGTGAACGAATGGCTTGGCCGCATCGCCGATGCGACGATCGGTGCCGGCCAGAGCACGGCAAAGCAACTCGACATCGAAGGCAACATGGTTGCCGCACCCGAAGAATTGCAGTGGGTGGCCGACAAGTACCCTCTCATCGCAGCCGGCAATGACAAGGCTGTGCTTACCGAACTGGACGACAAGCCGTTCTATATCCTGACTGACCCCGACCTGATCAACAACGCCGCCCTCAAGGATCCCGAAAAGGCAGCAGCCGCGCTCGGGCTGATTGCCTTGCTCCAGCCCGACGACGGCCCGGTGATGTTCGATCTGACGCTGCACGGCGCGGGGCGGAAGTATGATCTGGCCAAGCTTCTGGTCGAGCCGCCGTTCCTGGCGCTGACACTGACGATCCTGATCGCTGCGGCGCTGGCGTTCCTGCATGGCCTTGGCCGGTTCGGCCCGCCGCGTATCGACCAGCGCGCGATCGCCTTCGGCAAGCGTGCGCTGGTCGATACGACGGCGATGCTCATGCGGCGTGCCGGCCGGCTGGACGAGCTGGGAGGCCGCTATGCGGCCTTGATGCGGGTGCGCGCCGGCGCGCTGCTCGGGGCACCGCAAGGGTTGCAAGGCAAAGCGCTCGACCACTGGCTCGACTCTCGCGATAAGGAGCAAGCTGGCGGCTTCACGACGCGCTCGCAAGCGGCCGGCGAGGCGAAGAATCTGACGCAGATGCAACAGGCAGCAGAACGGCTGCATGACTGGACGGCAAGGAGGCTCGGTGAACGTCGATGATGTGAAGGCCCTGGCGACACGGATCAGGGAAGAAGTGGCCAAGGCGATCACCGGGCAGCACGATACGGTCGACCTGATGCTGACCGCCTTGTTTGCGGGCGGGCATATCCTGCTGGAAGGTCCTCCGGGCACGGCCAAGACAATGACGGCGCGCTGCTTCGCCCAGGCGCTTGGGATCGCCTACGGGCGGATCCAGTTCACGCCGGACCTGATGCCCGGCGATATCGTCGGGTCGAACATCTACAACTTCCAGACCGGGCAGTTCACGCTGACGCGCGGCCCGATCTTCTGCGATCTCCTGCTTGCCGACGAAATCAACCGCACGCCGCCCAAGACGCAGGCCGCACTGCTCGAGGCGATGCAGGAACATGCGGTCACCTTCGACGGCACCACGCATTCGCTCGGCCGCAATTTCATGGTCGTCGCGACCCAGAATCCGATCGAGCACCAGGGCGTCTATCCGCTGCCGGAGGCGCAGCTCGACCGCTTCCTGTTCAAGCACCGCGTCAGCTATCCCGGCCCGGAGGAAGAACGAGCCATCATCGTCCATCACGGCGGCGGCTCCGCCTCGCACGACATCGCGCAATATGGCATCGAGGCGCAGACGGACCGCGAGACGCTGCAGGAGGCACTCGCTACGGTCGGCTCCGTCACCCTTGTCGACGATGTCGTCGGCTATATAGCGGCGCTGGTACGGGCTACGCGTGAAAATGCCGATCTGGAAGTCGGCGCCAGTCCGCGCGCCGGCGCCATGCTGGCGCGGGCGGCGCGTGCCCGGGCGGCGCTGGACGGACGCGCCTATGTGATCCCCGACGACGTCAAGGCGCTGGCGGTGCCGGCGCTGCGTCATCGCGTCATCCTTTCGCCTGCGGCACAGATCGATGGCCGGCTGGTCGAGCAGATCGTCTCCGACCTGGTCGACCAGACGGAAGCACCACGTTGATCTATCCCAGCGGCCGAGCGGTATGGGCAGCTGCGGCCGGCGCGGTCCCGGCCTTCCTGGTCGCGCTGGCATTGCCGTCGTTCTGGTATCTGGGATTGCTGTGGAGTTGCCTGCTGCTTGCCTTCCTGGCGGTGGATGCCGCGGCCGGACGCGGACGGGCATCGCTGAGTGCCAGCATCGATGCGCCGCAGCAGGTCGGTGTTGGTGGGGAATTCGGCGTGCAAATCACCGCCCGTCACTCGGGGCCGCGCGCCGCGGAGGCTCGCGTCGGCCACGATGGGCGTCTGGCGCCGGTGGACAGCAGCGGCGGCGCCTTGCTGCCAACCGCCGGAGGCGGGTCGCTCTTCCTCCGCTTCCAGGCGCTGCGGCGCGGCGTCGCCAGCTTCGACCGTCTCTGGGTGCGCTGGCGCGGGCCATTCGGGCTGGTCTGGAACCAGGTCGTCCTGCCGGTGGAAAGCAAGGTTGCGGTGCTGCCCGACGTCAGCAGCGCTCGCGGCGAGGCGATCACGCTGCTGCAACATGCGGCGCTTGCCGAAGGCCATGCGCAGCGCCGCGCCGGTCAAGGCCGCGAGTTCGACGCGCTCAAGGATTACCAGCCGGGCATGGGCCGGCGGATGATCGACTGGAAGCGCAGCGCCCGCCACGGCAAGCTGTTGGCGCGCGAGTTCCGCATCGAGGAGAACAACAACATCGTGCTGGCCATCGATAGCGGACGCCTGATGTGCGAGCCGGTCGACGGTGTGCCGAAGGTGGACCGGGCGGTGACGGCCGCCCTGCTGTCGGCATTCATCGCGCTGAAGGGCGGTGACATGGTCAGCCTGTTCGGCTTCGATGCAAGGCCGCGCGTTTCGAGCGGCGCGGTGCGCGGCCCCGCCAGCTTTGCGATGATCCAGAAACGGGCCGCCGAGATCGACTACTCCAGCGAGGAGACCAATTTCACGCTGGCATTGACGACGCTGGCGGCGCGGCTCGACCGCCGCTCGCTGGTCATCATCTTCACCGATTTCGTCGATCCGATCAGTGCGGAATTGATGCTGCGCACCGTGGGCCGGCTCACCGAACGGCATCTCGTGCTGTTCATGATGATGAAGGACACCGAACTGGAGGGCCTGGCCGACCTGCCGCCACGCTCCGGCGAGGATGTTGCCCGCGCGGTCGTTGCCGGAGGGCTCTTGCGCGAAAGGCAGGTCGTCATCGGCCGGCTGCGCCTGCTCGGGGCGCATGTGATCGAAGCCGACCACAACCGGCTCGGTCCGGCGCTGGTCGAGCGCTATCTGCAGTTCAAGCAGGAGGATTTGCTGTGACGGCGCCGGTACGCGGCAATGCGATGCGCGGCGACGCGGTACGCCAGTCGCTAGCCAGCTTCCGCCGCGAGCGCGAGGCCGACTGGAAAGCATTCGAGGCGCTGCTGGCGCGTGTCGAGAAGCGTGCGCCGCGGACGCTTTCCGAAGAGGAGCTGCTGTCGCTGCCGCTGCTCTATCGATCGGCGCTGTCTTCCCTGTCGGTGGCGCGCGCGACCTCGCTCGATAATGCGCTGGTCGGCTATCTCGAAGCGCTGTCCCTGCGCGGTTATTTCTATCTCTACGGCGCGCGCCGCGGGCTGCGGCAGCGCCTCGCCGATTTCTTCCTGCATGACTGGCCCGAAGCCATTCGCGACCTGTGGCGCGAGACATTGGCGTCGGTCGCGCTGATGGTGATCGGCATTGGTGCAGGCGCCTGGCTGGTGGCATCCGACAAGAGCTGGTTCGGCGCGATCATCCCGCCCGGCCTGGCAGGAGGCCGCGGCCCCGACACCTCGGCCGAACTGCTGCGAGGCATGCTTTATGATGGCGACAATGGCTTTCTCTCAGGCTTTGCCGCCTATCTGTTCACGCACAACGTCCAGGTCGCAATCCTGGCCTTCGCCCTTGGCTTCGCCTTCGCGGTGCCGACGGTGCTGCTGATGCTGTTCAACGGCTGCATGATCGGGGCGTTGTTCCAAGTCTATTGGTCCAAGGGGCTTGGCATGGAGCTCGGCGGTTGGCTGGCCATCCACGGCACCAGCGAATTGTTCGCGATCGCTTTGGCCGGCGCGGCCGGCATGCGCATCGGCACCAGCATCGCCTTTCCCGGCGAATTGACACGCATGGCGGCAGCGGCTCGCGCCGGACGCATCGCCGCGAACGCCATGGTCGGGGTCTCAGTCATGCTGCTGTTTGCCGGGCTGCTCGAGGGCATTGGCAGGCAGACCATCACCAGCGACGTCACGCGCTACGGCATTGGCGGTGGCATGCTGGTGCTGTGGATCGGTTATTTCTACCTGTTCCGGGCGGTGCGGCATGGCGATCGTTAAACGCGCCGCCTTCGCGGCTATACGGCCGCTGATCACGCCCGAAGGCGTCGATCTCCGGATTAGGCTTGCTGACGCCGGCACGCGGGCCTCCGCCTTCCTGCTCGACATCGTGTTCATCGCCGTGGCTGCAATCGTGATCACGATCGTCGCGCTGTTCGGGGTGGGAGGCCTTGGCAGCGAGGGATTTCAGCCGCTCTTCGTAGTCTGGATCATCCTGATCTTCTTTCTGCGCAACGCCTACTTCATCGTTTTCGAAGCGGGCCGGCGCGCGGCTACGCCCGGCAAGCGGATCGTCGGCATCCGGGTCGCGTCGCGCAGCGGAGACGGCCTGTCGATCGACCAGGTCATCGCCCGCAACCTGATGCGCGAGATCGAGGTGTTCCTGCCGCTGTCGATCATCGTTGGACGCAGCGGGACCGACCTCGCCGACACGCTGACGACGGTGTTCGGACTGGTGTGGGCGCTGCTGTTTGCCTTGTTCCCGCTGTTCAATCGAGACCGCATGCGGATCGGCGACCTGTTGGCGGGGACCTGGGTGGTCGAGGCGCCGAAGCGCGCCTTGCTTGAAGACCTGTCGGCACGGCAGGATCCGGCGGCCGGCGCCTTCCGGTTCAGCCACGCCCAGCTCGATGCCTACGGGATTGCCGAACTCCACAAGCTGGAGGAGGTGCTGCGCCGCGACGACTATTTCGCCCTGCGGACGGTTGCCGAAACGATCGCACGCAAGATCGGCGCAGCACCCCAAGCCCATGACCCGCGCCCGTTCCTGACGGCTTACTACGGCGAGCTACGGGCGCATCTCGAACGCAAGCTGCTGCTGGGCAACCGCAGAGCCGACAAGCATGCGCGGTAGCAGTTGCCGAACAGGTGCAGCTAGCGACAAGCATCGGTGCTGCCCCTCATCCGCCTGCCGGCACCTTCTCCCCGTATAGTGACGGGGAGAAGGGAGATAGACGCAATGTCGACCACTATTCCGCAACGCTGCCAGTTTGCGAAACCATCTGCGATAGCGTCTTTCTCCCCGTCACTATACGGGGAGAAATGCCCGGCAGGGCAATGAGGGGCGGCGCCGACGAACCTGATGAGCCCCTCTCATGAGGCCGGTTCAAATGCCACCCTGCCCTACCCCACCCACTTCTCATAATCGGACACCAGCAGGTGCAGCGGTGCTGTGTCCTCGTCGATGTCCGCGAAGCGGCCGATTGGTTCGCGAAAGACATTGTCGGTGAGATCGTCGTTGACGGTCGAAACCTCGCCGATCAGCACGTCCTTGCCCTCGGCCCAGAAGGCATGCCAGACACCCGGCAGCAAAGTGACGCTCTGGCCTGGGTCGAGCTTCAGGAGCCCACCCGCAGGTAGTCTGTGGATGGTTCCGTCGACAGGCACCGATACTTCGGCCTTCGGATCGATGCCGCCATCGCGATCATGCATGAACAGCTCCAGCACCAGTTTGCCGCCGCCGCGGTTGATGATGTCCTCGGCCTTGATGTTGTGGCGATGCATCGGCGACAACTGGTCCTTGCGCGAGATCATGATCTTTTCGGCATAGAGCATGCCCATGCCCTTCTTCATGTCCTCGTAGCGGCCGTTGCGGACGGTGAACAGGAACAGGCCGAGCTCGTCGAATTTCTCCTGGCCGTAGTCGGTGATGTCCCAGCCGAGCCGGGAGGAGAAGATTGCCGACGAATCCTGCCGACGCGCCTTCATCTCTTCGGGGGTCCAGTAGGCGAAGGGCGGCATGATGTAGCCGAAAGAGCGGATGAAGGCGTCGGCGTCGCGGATGATGTCGTTGATGGCGGAGCGTTTCATGGTCGTGGTTCCTTCCCGTCGCGTTCCAAGCGCTAACCGCATAGCCGAACGCCCATCCGGTGTCGATGCAAACTGCTGTCGCTGGCCCCATGACATGCGGTCCGATCAGGGCCATAAGGTCAACCAATTTTCCGATGGTGAGACCATGCGCAGCATAGACGACCTCGATACGCCGGCGATCCTGATCGATGCCGGCCGCGCCGAAGCCAATATCGCGCGGGCGCAGGCCCATGCCGACCGGCACGGGCTGAAGCTCAGGCCGCACATCAAGACCCACAAACTGCCCTACTGGGCAAAGAAGCAGATCGCGGCCGGCGCCGTCGGCATCACCTGCCAGAAGATCGGCGAGGCCGAGGTCATGGCCGACGCCGGACTGACCGACATCTTTCTGCCCTACAATATCCTCGGGCGGGCCAAGCTGGAGCGCCTCAAGGCGCTGCACGGCCGCGTAACCCTGTCGGTGACAACGGACAGCATGGACACGCTGATGGGACTTGCCGCCACCTTTACCGATCCCGGCCACCGCCTGCCGGTGCTGGTCGAATGCGACACCGGCATGGGCCGCTGCGGTGTGCAGTCGGCCGGCGAGGCAGTCGCGCTGGCGAGCGAGATCGACAAGGTCCGGGGGCTCGTCTTCGGCGGCTTGATGACCTACCCGGGGGCGGGCCGCGCCACCGAGACCGAGGCGTGGCTCGCCGATGCGCAGCAAGCACTTGCCGCAGCCGGCCTTGCTTGCGAGCGCATCTCCAGCGGCGGCACACCCGATATGTGGCGTTCCGGCGAGCACGGCGTCGTTACCGAATACCGGCCCGGCACCTACATCTATCTCGACCGCTACCAGGTCGCCAAAGGCGTCGGCAGCCTCGACGATTGCGCACTGACGGTGCTGTCGACGGTGGTCAGCCACCCAACGCCGACACGCGCCATCCTCGACGCCGGCAGCAAGGCGCTCTCCAGCGATACGCTGGGGCTCGCCGATTTCGGCGAGCTGCTGGGCATTTCAGGCGCAAGGGTGACCAGCCTCAGCGAAGAGCACGGCAACGTCACGCTGTCAGGCGGCGCCGAGCTTCGCATCGGCGAGCGCGTGCGCGTCGTGCCCGACCATTGCTGCGTCGTCACCAACCTGTTCGACGAGGTGCATCTGATCGAAGGCGACAAGGTGCTGGAAACGCTGCCGGTGGCAGCACGCGGGCGGATGGGGTGAGTCCAGCTGGAGCGCGTGCGCTTCAGGTACAAAATCCTTCAAACGCTTATGGGACAGCGCCCCCCTCTGGCCTGCCGGCCATCTCCCCCTCAAAGGGGGGAGATCGGTAGCTTCGCCGGTAGCGCCTCTCTTTCAACATTCGCGATTGGCGAAACGATACGTGACATTCAATCTCCCCCCTGGAGGGGGAGATGGCCGGCAGGCCAGAGGGGGGCGCGAAGGAACTCGACGAAGATCAGCTAGCCTGTCTCGCGGCAACCCGGCGCATCGAAATGACGCGGCGGCGCCAGATCTCGGTGCGCATCGCCATCAGATGCAGCGCAAAGAACAGCACGGTAAAACCAACCGCCATCACCAGCAGCGGCCACAAAAGACTTGGGTCGATGGTCGGGCCGCCAAGACGGAACACCGACGCCGGCTGGTGCAGCGTATTCCACCAGTCGACCGAGAATTTGATGATCGGAATGTTGATGAAGCCGACCAAAGTGATGATTGCGGCGGCCCAGGCGGCGCGCCCGGCATCGTCGAGCGCGCGGGTCAGCGCGATGATGCCGAGATACATCAGGAACAGGATGAAGACCGAGGTCAGCCGCGCGTCCCACACCCACCAGGTGCCCCACATCGGCTTGCCCCAGATCGAACCGGTGATCAGTGCAAGGGCGGTGAAGACGGCGCCGATGGGTCCCGCCGATTTTAGCGCCACGTCAGCCAGCGGATGGCGCCAGACCAGCGTGCCCAGTGCCGAGACCGCCATCAGCGTGTAGCACATCATGGCGAGCCAGGCGAAAGGCACGTGGATATACATGATGCGAACGGTGATGCCTTGCTGGAAGTCCTCGGGCGCCGTGAAGCTCATGTAGAGGCCGACAGCGAGGATGATGGCGGCAACGCTCGCCAGCCACGGCACGACCTTGTCGGCCAGCCCGACGAACCGCGTCGGGTTGGCAAGGTCCATCCAGCCGGAGAGGCGTGAAGTCGTGTCGCTCATGCCGCCTTACATAGACCGCCGGCGGAGTTGCGGCAACCGCAGCGGCGGTACGTCTTCCCTTCTCCCCTTGGCGGGAGAAGGTGGATCGGCGCGTAGCGTCGAGCCGGCTGGACGGAGTGAGGCGCCAATGATCGGCGTGCGCCGAAGTCTGGATTTTGGATGAAAATTTGCACCAAGCCGGAGCATCCCTCATCCGACCTCGCTTCGCGAGGCCACCTTCTCCCGCAAGGGGAGAAGGCAAGCCGCGCTGCTCAAGCGGCTTCGTTCACCGGACGGCTGAGGCGGCGGACCTCCTCGTCGTTGAGCAGGCCGCCGGCGCGCAGCAGGCTGGCGAAGCGACCGTTGCGCAGCGACAGTTCGGTGAACCCGCCCATCTCGACCACCCGGCCCTTGTCCATGAACACGACCAGATCGGCGTCGCGAACGGTGGTCAGGCGGTGGGCGATGATGAAGGTGGTGCGGCCGCGCCGCAATTCGTCGATGGCGTCCTTGACGCGGTCTTCCGTCTCGACGTCGAGCGCGCTGGTCGCCTCGTCGAGAACCAGGATGGGCGCGTCCTTCAGCACGGCGCGGGCGATCGCGATGCGCTGGCGCTCGCCACCGGACAGCTGTCCGCCGCGTTCGCCGACGACCGTGTCGTAGCCCTCGCACTTTGACAGGATGAAATCCTGCGCGGCGGCGGCATTGGCCGCGGCATGGACCTCGTCATAGGTCGCCTCCGCGCGGCCGACGCGGATGTTGTCCTCGATCGAGCGGTTGAGCAGGCCGGCATCCTGGAAGACGGTGGCGATCGAATGGCGCAGCGACTTGCGGGTCACCGTGCGGGTGTCGATGCCGTCGATCAGGATACGGCCGCTGGACGGCGTGAAGACGCGCTGCAGAAGGTTGATGAGCGTCGTCTTGCCGGCGCCCGTGGGGCCGACGATGGCGACGGTCTGGCCGGCCTGGACCTCGAACGACGCGTCGTCGACGCCCTGCCCGGAATTGCCGAACTCGAAGCAGACGTTCTCGAAACGCACGTGACCCGTGACGTTGACGAGGTCGCGCAGCCCGTCGGGCTCGGCGGCATCGGAAGCGGAGTCCTCGAGATGATAGAATTCCTCGAGCTTGGCGCGTGCCTCGGAAATCTGGTTGGCGAAAGCCGACATCTGGTCGAGCCGGGCAATCAGCAGCGTGGCAAAGCCGGTAAAGGCGATTACGTCGCCGATGCGCAACTGGCCGTGCGTCACCAGATAGGCGCCAATCAAGAGCACCACCATCATCGAGATCGTCGACGACAGGCGGTGCAGCGCGTTGGCCATCGCCCACCAGTCGAGCACCGGATTCTGTGCGTCGAGCAGGTTCTTGACGTAGCGCTTCAGCGCCTCGGTCTCATGGCCGATGCGGTTGTAGCTCTGCAGGACGGCGACGTTGCTGACCGAGTCGGTCACATGCGCAAATACCTTGTGGTAGTGCCGCTCCACGGCCGCCTGGCCTTCCTTGGTGCGCCGCATCACCAGCCGTCCGATGCCGACATAGAGCGCGCCAAGCGCCAGCAGCACCATCGACATGCGGATATCCATGCTGAGCGCGGTGGGCACCAGCAGGACCAACGCAACCGCGGTCGACAGATGCTGCCGCATGAATTCCAGCCAGAGGCTGAACAAGGTCTCGACCGCGCGCAGGAGCGTGTGCAGGGAATTGGAGGTGCCGCGCTGATGATGCCAGGCAAGCGGCATGGTGATCACGCGCTCGAACGACTGGCAAAGAACCTCGCTGCGCCGCTGGTGGGCAAAGCGGTCGGCGCCGCGCGCCACCAGCACGAAAGCGATGATGTTGAACGCGCCGAGGCCGGCCCACATTGCGAGCGTCGCGAATACCGAGCCGCGGTCCGAAATGGCATCGATCACCCGGCCGAACATGATCGGCTCGAGAATGGCGATAATGGCAAGCGCGACATTCGCCCCGCAGATAAACGCAACGCGTTTCCTGTCGGCAGCGAGATAACCAAGGGCTCGCCAGTAGATTTGCAGAAGTGACACTTCAGCTACTCCGCCAATTATTTATGGTGCAGTGCGTCATTTTTTGACTCGTATCGGTTGACGCGTCGCAAAACAATGCTCGTCTAGCTCTTCCGTTCCCATTCCGCGAACAAAAGATGACGACGCTTCGAAATTTGCCGTGATCGTCTAACAGTTTGAGATAAAAGGTGAAATGTCAGCGTTGCGGCAAAATCATGGCAGCTGGAAAGCACTGCCACAATTTTAATCAGCAAGACCCTGGGCACGACGTCTAAAGTCGTGTGCAGGCATTCAGCAAGGTCAACCGCAAATATAACCGGTAGAGGCACTTGGAGCGCTCGTGCGTGCCCTGGGAACGCTAAGCGACGCGCCAAGCCCTTGAATCTAGGCCGGTATTCTGACGACCACCTCGGCACTATCTCCGGCTTTTGGCTCGAAGGACGAAGATTTGGTCTTCGTGCCATTCACTTCAAGTGAGATGGCCCGGGCCTTTTTGTCGCGGACGACGCGTACTTTGATCTCGGCGCCCAGCATCTTCAGAGTTGCCGAATAGCCGCCCCAATGGCTAGGAAGTCTCGGCGTGAACTGGAGGCGCTGTCCGCGGCGCTCTATGCCGAGAATGCTCTCGACCGCGGCGCGATAAAGCCAGCCCGCCGACCCGGTATACCAGGTCCAGCCGCCGCGGCCGCCCTTGTCTTGCCCGGAATAAACGTCGGCCGCGACGACGTAAGGTTCCACCCGGTAGCGCTCTGCCGCGGCTTCATCGAGCGCATGGTTGACCGGATTGAGCATTGAAAGGCAACGGTAGGCATCGTCGGTGCGACCCATCTCGGCGAGCGCAATGACGAACCATGTTGCCGCGTGCGTGTATTGGCCGCCGTTTTCACGGACCCCTGGCGGATAGCTCTTGATGTAGCCCGGGTCCTTTTCCGTCTTCGAGAAGGGCGGGGTGAACAGTTTGACGATGTTGAGGTCGTCGTCGACGAGCGCTTTCATCGCCTGCGCCATCGCCGTGGTCGACCGCGCCGGGTCGCCCTCGCCCGAAAGCACGCTCCAGGACTGGGCGATCGAGTCGATCTTGCACTCGTCCGACTTGCGCGAGCCGAGCGGCGTGCCGTCGTCGAAGCTGCCGCGCCGATACCACTCGCCATCCCAGGCGGTGCTTTCCAGCGCCCGCTTCAGCACCTCGGCGTGCTTCGTCCAGGCCTGCACGCGCTTGGCATCGCGCTCCGCCTTGGCGACAGCGGCAAAGTCGCCCAGCGTCTTCAGCAGGAACCAGCCCAGCCAGACGCTCTCGCCCTTGCCGTGCTCGCCGACGCGGTTCATGCCGTCGTTCCAGTCGCCGCCGAGGATCAGCGGCAGCCCGGCTGGGCTGCTGCGCTTGACGGCAAGATCGAGCGCCCGCGCGCAATGGTCGTAGAGCGAGGCTGTCTTCTTCGAGATTTCCGGGATGAAGAAAGCATCGTGCTCGCCTTCGCCCAGCGCCTGCCCTTCGATGAAGGGCAGTTGCTCCTTCAGGATCGCGGTGTCGCCGGTCACCAGCAGGTAGCGGGCCGTGGCGTGGGCCAGCCAGACGACGTCGTCCGAGATCATGGTGCGGACGCCGGCCTCGGTGCGCGGCAGCCACCAATGCTGCACGTCGCCTTCGGGGAATTGCCGCCGCGCCGCATTGAGTATCTGATCACGCGCCAGCTTGGGGTCATGCGCCAGCAAAGCCAAGGTATCCTGCAACTGATCGCGGAAGCCGAAGGCACCGCTCGCCTGATAGAACGCAGAGCGGGCACGGATGCGGCAGGCCAGGCTCTGATAGGGCAGCCAGTGATTGACCATGGCGTCGAGTGCCTTGTCCGGTGTCTCGACCTGGATTGTGTCGAGAAAGCCGCGCCATGTGCGCTCGTTGTCGGCCAGCCGCTGATCGAAATCCCTTGAGCGATGGGTCTGCACCAGCGCGCTGGCCTTCTCGGGCGAGGCCGCGTCGCCGAGCAGCCAGAGCAACGTGACGTCGCCGCCGGCAGCGATGTCGATGTCGCGTGCGATGGCCGCGCAGGGATCGTCGCCGGCCTCGACACGGCCGGACAGGCCGGCGCCGCTCAGCACGGCATGCGGAAACTCGCTCGTGCCTTGCCTGCCGATGAACTCGCCGCGGTCGGCCGTGACCGAATGCACAGCACCGTCGGCGGCCAGAAAGGCGATCCGCTCGCCGAAATCGAGCCCATAGGGATTTTGCGCCAGCAATGCGCCGGTTGCGGCATCCCTCGACGGAACGATGCTTGCCGCGGTGCGCGAGCGATGGCCGCCGAGAACCCATTCCGCATAGGCGTAGACGCGCAGCCGCATCGGCACCGAACCCGAATTCTGGATGCGCAGCCGCGATATCTTCACCGGATCGACGGGATCGACGACATGGGTCAGGTCCATCGACAGCGGCCCGCGTTTTGAGCGGAACGTCGAAAAACCCTGCCCGTGCCAGGTTTCGTAGGTCATTGTCGGGTCACGCACCACGGCAGCCATTGGCGAGAACGCCCTGCCACTGGCGTGATCGTAGATATAGATGCCCTCGCCCGGCCGGTTGGTGACCGGATCGTTCGACCATGGCGTCAACTGATAGTCGCGGCTGTTGCGGCTCCAGGTGAAGGCAGCGCCTTCAGCCGACATGTGGAATCCGAACGATGGGTTGGAGATGACGTTGATCCACGGCTGCGGCGTCGTGCGCCGGCCGGCAAGACGCACGACGTAGTGGCGTCCGTCGCCGTCGAAGCCGCCGAAACCGTTCCATTGGTCGAGCCCGCTGCCGTCGACGCGGCCCTCGATCAGTGCCTGGGCGGCAGATGCTTGCGACGTCGGCACCGGCAAGGACGGCTCGCGAAGCGCTGCAAGGTCTGCCGGCTGGAGGGCGGCGTCCCGCGCCTGCAATGCCGCGGCCTCGGCGCGCTCGATCTGGTCGAAGATGGTGCCGTTGCGCGTATGCAGCACCACCCGAGCGACGGCGAGCAAGGTCCTGTAGGTCGTTTCCTCCATCAGATCGCGGCGCACCGCGAAGATGTGCTGGCGGGGTCCGAGCTCCTTGCCGCGCAACCGGCTGTTTTCGCACAGCGTCTCCACCGCGCGCTGCAGGTCCTGCACGTAGGATGACGCCTGCTCGTTGACGACGACAAAATCGATCATCATGCCGCGGGCGCGCATGTATTCCTGGAAGCGAAGCGCCTGGGCGACGATCTCCAGATCGGCGACATCGGCGATCCTGACCAGGAAAATCGGAAAATCGCCGGATATGCTGGTCGGCCACAGGCTGGACTGCCTGCCGAGCCCGGAGACGATGGATTCGCCCGGAAGGCGCAGGAACGGATCGGGATAGATCAGATAGCGCGCCAGCTTCTGCACATTGGCGGCGTCGGACAGGCTGAGGCCAAGGTGCCGGGTCTGCACCTGCGAGCGCGTCCAGGCGAGCATCGCCTGGCGGGCGAAGCTTTCGGGATGGTCGAGCCGTGCGATGGCGGCATCCAATTCGGCGCGATGGGTACCGACGACGGTCCAGAACGTCAGCGAAATCTTCTTGTTGGCCGGCACGCGCACCTGGCGGCGAAGCGATGCGATCGGATCCAGGGTGAAGCCGGAATGGCCGCCAAGCTTGGCGCCGGGATCAAAGGCAGCCGCTTCGGTGATGGTGCGGCCGCGGCCGATGAAGGCGCGCCTGTCGGTTTCCGCCTCGGCGTCTCGCGCCGATCCAGACGGGTCGGTGACGAAATGCACCATGGTGACGTCGGGTTCGTCCTTTTCGCGCTTGCCCCTGGTGGCGAAGATCGCGCCGTTGTTCGGCGCGATCTCGGTTTCCACGAACATCTTCGAAAAAGCCGGATGGGCATTATCCGAGGGCTCGGAGCCCAGCACCAGTTCGGCAAACGAGGTTACTTCGATATGCCGGTCGGCGGGGCCATCATTGTGGAGCGTCACCCGTCGGCCCTCACCATTGCCTTCCGAGATGACGATGCACTCGACTTCCGAACGCAGCGATCCAATCGATTTGACGAAGCTCGCCTTGTCGTCGGAGAACAGCGTCTGCGCACGCTCGCCGGCGGCGCGCTTCGGCTCGGCGGTGGCCGACCACCAGTCGCCGTTGCTGGCGTCGCGCAGGAAAATATAGGAACCAAGGCGGTCCTCGGTCGGATCCGGCTGCCAGCGCGTGACCGCAAGTTCGCCCCAGCGGCTGTACCCGGAGCCGGTGGCGGTCACCATGACCGAATAGCGGCCATTGGACATGACACTGGTCGAGCGGAGCGCCCTGAGCGGATCGAGCACGATGCGGGTATCCGGGCTTTCCAGCTCGGTCTCGTCCTTCGAGCGCTCGTCGGCCTCGGTCCTGACGGTCGCAGTCGGGATGTCGCGCGGCGCCCTTTCCTGCAGCAGCAATTCGGCCGACTCGATCACCGGATCGCTGTGGAAGCGGTCGCGCAGGCGCCCTTCGAAGATCGCATCGGCAACTGCGGCAATCGACATGCCGGAGTGGTGGGCCATGTAGTTGAGCACGACGGCGTGGTCGGTGCCCTCGGGAACGCGTTGCGGCGTGAAATCCACCGCGTCGTAAAAACCGTGCCGGCCCAGTGCGCCCAGCCGCCTGAGCTTGGCCAGGTTCTGGACGGATTCATGCGGCGTGAACTGCGCTGCCAGCACGGTCGCGTAAGGCGCGATCACCGTGTTTTGGCCAAGGCCGCGCTTCAGGCCGAGCCCGGGCACGCCGAAATTGGTGTACTGATAGGTTAGCTCGCGGTCGCGGGCGTTGTAGGCCGCTTCCGAAATCCCCCAGGGAACGTTCTTCGAACGGCCATACTGGATCTGGCGCTTGATGATGAGCTTGCTGGTCTGGTTGAGAATGCTGCCTTGCGGCTCCTTCATCACTAACGGCGGCATCAGATATTCGAACATCGAGCCGGACCAGGACATCAGTGCGCCCTGGAAGCCGATCTCGACGATCGGCCGGCCGAGCCGAAACCAGTGCTCGGTCGGCAAATCGCCCTTGGCGATGGCGAACAGGCTGGTCAGCCGCGCCTCGGAGGCCAAAAGATCGTAGCAGCTTTCGTCGAGCTGATGCTCCTCGACCCGGTAACCGATCGACAGGAGCTTGCGTTCGGGCCGCATCAGGAACGAGAAATCCATCTCGAAGGCGAAACGGCGCGTGCGCTCGCGCAACGTCAGAAGCTTGGCCCGCAATGCCGCGACGGCGTTTTCGTCGCTGTGCGCGTCGTGCACATGCGCCTCGCAGGTGGCTTCGAGCCTGGCCGCCCAATCGGCGATGGTGTCGCTCTGGGTCGACGCGGCCTCGGTGTGGATGGCTGTCGCGAGCTTGCGTATCTCGCCGGCCAGGACGGCCAGGTTGATGGTACGGATCGACGCCATCTCCGGCTGCGCCTTGATCAATTCGACCGCCCGCCGCATGCCGTCGAGACGGTCGGCGAGCCGCTGGCGCAAGGGCCGCAATTGACGCCGGTCGTCGGGCAGTTCCTCAAGGCTTTCGTCGAGGATGGTGACGGTGTCGAGGATGCCTTCGAAGTCGCCCTGCACATGCACCGACGGCGCTTCGGCCCATTCGGCGCAGGCAGCGGCCACGGCCACCAGATGGCCGGCGAGATTGCCGCTGTCGACCGCCGAAATGTACAGCGGGTAGAGCGGCTTCAGGGTCGTCGTGTCATACCAGTTGAAGAGATGGCCGCGATCGCGCGGCATGCTCTCGATGGTCGACATGGTCGCGTCGATGCGGTTGACGGCGTCGGAGAGGCTGATCCAGCCGAAATCGCGTGCCGAAATCACCGACAGCAGGTAGACGCCGATATTGGTCGGCGAGGTGCGGGGCGCCACCACGGGGGCCGGGCTTTCCTGGAAATTATCCGGCGGCAGATGGTGATGCTCGGCCGTCACGAAGGTCTCGAAATAGTGCCATGTACGCCGCGCCACGGTGCGCAGCGCGTGGATGTCGGCGGCCGATATGCGCAGGCGGTCCTCGGTTTCGGCCGAACGGCTGATCCAGCAGGCGATGGCGGGCGAGCCGATCCAGAACAAGGCAAAGAAGAAGGCGACGAAGGCGCCGGTGGAATCGGCCAGCACCGGGACGGCGAGGCCGACGACGCCTATGATCACCGCGCCGTACATGATGCTGTAGTAGGAGCCGAGATCGTTGTCGCCGCCCTTGTGTGCCTGCGAGGCGGTGCGCCATTCGAGCAGGTTCTGGCGGCTGACGAACAGGCGGTAGAGCGTGCGGATGATCGCGTCGCCCATCATCCAGGCAAGATGCGCCATCAGCACGATCTTCAGCGCCACCAGGGCAGTGCCGAAGGCAACGTCGCGTGCCAGTGCCGAGAAATGGCCCCGCGGCGTCTGGTCGCCGCTCTTCGGCAGGATGGCGTCGACGATGTCGAAAGTGGGCGCCATGAACAGCGTGAGGATCAGCAGCGCCTGCCATTGGGCGGCCTGCGTGAAGGGCAGCAGCGTCCAGCCGGCGATCGCGGCCATCACCCAGAAGATCGGCGTCACCGAGCGGCGCAGATTGTCCACCATCTTCCAGCGCGACAGCGCCGGCACGTTTGAGCGTGGGCCAAGAATGAAGCCCAGAAGCTGCCAGTCGCCGCGTGCCCAGCGATGGTGGCGCGACGCGTCGACCGAATAGCGGGTCGGATAGTCCTCGACCAGTTCGACGTCGGTGACCAAGGCCGAGCGCGCCAGGGCGCCTTCGAGCAGATCATGGCTGAGGATGGTGTTTTCCTCGATGCGGCCCTTCAGCGCCGCCTCGAAGGCGTCGACATGGTAGAGACCCTTGCCGGTGAAGGAACCGTCGCCGAAGATGTCCTGGTAGAGATCCGACACGGCAAAGACGTACGGATCGAGCCCGCGATTGGCGGAAAAGACACGCTGAAAGAACGATGCCTCGTCGCCACTGGTCAGCGACGCGGTGATACGCGGCTGCAGGATGGAATAACCTGCCGTAACCTCGCGCCGTGCGACATCGAAATGCGGACGGTTGAGCGGGTGGCAAAGCTTGCCGGCCAGCGCAGCGACGGCGTCGCGGGTGGTACGGGTGTCGGCGTCCAGCGTCATCACGTGGACGACGCTCTCCGGCAATGGCACTTCCAACGGCAGGAAGGTGGTGTCGCTGTCCCCGCGCAGCAGAAGGTTCAATTCGTGCAGCTTGCCGCGCTTGCGCTCCCAGCCCATCCAGACGCCTTGCGATGCGTTGTAGAGCCGGCGCCGATGCAGCAGATAAAAGCGCGGCGCCCCTTCCGAGGGATAGCGGGCGTTCAGCCTGGCGATTTCGGCGCGGGCGAATTCGAGGATTTCGACATCCGCCGTATCGATCTCGGTCTTCGAGTCCGGCCAGTCGGAAAGCAGCGCGAAATAGACTTCGCCCGCCGTGTTGGCGAGGTGATGCACCTCGATATTGCGGATGTTCTCCTCGACATCGTCGCGCGAGCCGATCAGCGACGGCACCACCACCAGCGTGCGCGCCTCGGGCGGCACACCGTGCCTGAAATCATAGCCGATGAGACGCGTCGGCTTCAAAAACAGCGAGACGACGGTGTTGAAGAATGCGAGCGCGCCTTCGCTGGCCGGCACCGCGAACAGGGCCAGCATCAGGACGATCGACGGCACCGACAGGCCGAGATTGGCAAGCGCATTGCCGGAAACGACCAGAAGCAGGACCGTCAGCGCAAACACCGGCACGACGATGCCCAGCCATCCGGTCTTGCGGAAGGTCCGGTTGAGCGTCTTGCCGATGGTCGGCCGGTAGCCGATCGACCGCTCGAGCTCCTGCCGGCGCGGGCCGACCAGAAAGAAGCCGACGTCGGTGTGAGCGATCGGACCGCTTTCGGAGCCCGGTGCATCGGCAGCATGGCCGGCGAGCTCGATCGCCCTTTCGGCAACGCGAAATTCGGAGAGATCGGAACGGCGCGCCAGCTCCTCGATCGCAGTCCGGTATTGGTCGCGCGAAAAGAAATCGAGCGCGGCGAAATCGGTGCGTTCGCGCAGCAAGGTGTCGATGCGGCTGACGCCCTCGAACCACACCGTCCAGTCGATGTCGTTGATCAGGCGCAGGCCGCGGATGATGTTGCCGGTGGTCACGTTGCCGCTGGACAGCGTGTGGTGCTCGCTGAGGATGATCTCCTCGGCGTCGGAGCCGGTCCTTTCCAGCTCGCCCTCCAGCCATTCCAGCGCCCTGCCGGCATTTTGCGAGCCGTCACGCAGCCGGTAGAGCAACTGGGTGGCGAAGGTGGTGTCCTGCGCATGGGCGCTGTAGTGGGAAAGTATCGCCTGCCGGTCGGCGCTGTCGTCCGTCGCCAGCACACGATCGGCGACCTCGTTGGCGATCTGGCGCAGTTCCCGCGTGCGATTGACGCGGACCGCGATCCGGCGAAGGTTCTCGATCAGGACGAAGCGCAGCAGCGATGGCAGCGCCCATAATTCGCCAATCTTCAGCGGCTCGATGGACTGGAAGCCTTCGACAATCGCCTTGAACATGGCCGACGAGACGGAACTGTCGGAATGCGCGACATAGGTCCACGCGACCGCCAGTGCGCGCGGCACGCTGGATCCATCCGACAGTTTCAGCGTCGGCAACTGGCGGTAGAAGCGGCGCGGCAGGTCGCGCTTGACCTGAAAAATGGTCTCCTCGACCAGGTAGTTGTTGTCGAGCAGCCACTGCGCCGCGGGCGTGATCGTTTCGCCCCTCGCCTGGGCAGCGTTGGTGGAACGGTAGACATCGAGAATTTTCCTGGCGCTGTCGCGGATGCGCGCCTGAAAATCGAAAGGCGTCAGACCGAACAAGTCCTTGGCGTCGCCATTGGCAAGGGCTGCGCCCAAAGCGCGCAGCCGATCTTCCGGCAGGAAATTGGAGCGTATCGGCACGTCGGTGACAGCCGGGAAGCTGGCGCTCGTCTTTTCGATCTGTGCGAGATTGGTCTGGATATTCATCTAAGGTTCCGTGTTGGGGACGCAGTGCGGCGTCACCGCCACGGCAATGTCCCTAAAACCGGTCCAAATGCAATTGGTTGCATCGCAACACTTGGCCGAAAGTTTGTTTCCGCGCCACGACAAGATGCCGTCTTTCGACAACTTCCAGGCGGCACTATGAGCATCGTTTCGGCTTCTGATCGGCGGAAGATTCAGGCTTTTTCGTGATGCAGCTACCAGCTTACGCGATATTTGGCCGGCGTCACGATCATGTTTGGAAACAGACGTTAATCGTTGCCGGCAATGCGGTCGATGCGGATCACGAACAGCATGGCCGGCCGGACCGGATCCAGGCGCGGTTCCGGCGCTTGCGCCCCGAGCAACAGCGCGTCGAGCGGCCCAAGTTGCATGGGCGCCGCGCCGGCCACGCTGAGTTCGCCGTCGACGCACAGGATGAGTGTTTCATCGGCTTCGGCCTGGATCTCCGTCGGAGCCGAAATCAGCAGGCGCTCGACCGTGTGGATCGCCCGGGCGCGGCGGGTCATGACGTTGAGGTCGGTGATCGGGCCGGCGATCAGCGTGGCTTGCGTCGGCACGTCGGCCGGAAAGGCAAGCGGTGCGGAAGCCTTGGTGATTTCGACCGGTAGCCGGCCGGCGATGTCGAGGATCACGCCCTCGCCTTCCAGCAACGCCAAGGTCCGGTCGACGCCGGCAAATCCGGAAAATGGGCCGCCGCCCTCGACCAGCGCCATCGAGACGCGCCAGTCGAAATCGTCGAGCCCGGCACCTGTCGGCGAGACGGCAATCTCCGTCGTCACCCCGCCGCCGTTCTTCCACGGCATCGAGCGGTATTCGGCTGCCCGAAGGATGCGCAAGGCGCGGCTCAGCCCAAAATGCCGGGCAGGTTGAGCTGGTTCTCCCGGGCGCACTCGATCGCGATGTCATAGCCGGCATCGGCGTGGCGCATGACGCCGGTCGCCGGATCGTTCCACAGAACCCGCTCCAGGCGCTTGGCCGCCTCGGGCGTGCCGTCGGCGACGATGACCATGCCGGCATGCTGTGAAAAGCCCATGCCGACGCCGCCGCCATGGTGCAGCGACACCCAGGTGGCGCCGGACGCCGTGTTGAGCAAGGCATTGAGCAACGGCCAGTCGGAGACGGCATCGGAGCCGTCCTTCATCGCCTCCGTCTCGCGGTTCGGCGAGGCGACCGAGCCGGAATCGAGGTGATCGCGGCCGATGACCACCGGCGCCTTCAGTTCGCCCCTGGCGACCATCTCGTTGAAGGCGAGGCCGAGCCGGTGGCGATCACCAAGCCCAACCCAGCAGATGCGCGCCGGCAGGCCCTGGAAGGCGATGCGCTCACGCGCCATGTCGAGCCAGTTGTGCAGATGGGTGTTGCCGGGGGTCAGTTCGCGTACCTTGGCGTCGGTCTTGTAGATATCCTCGGGATCGCCGGAAAGCGCTGCCCAGCGGAACGGGCCGATGCCGCGGCAAAACAGCGGACGGATATAAGCCGGCACGAAACCCGGGAAGGCAAAAGCATTCTCGAACCCCTCCTCCTTCGCCACCTGGCGGATGTTGTTGCCGTAGTCGAGCGTCGGCACGCCGGCATTCCAGAACGCCACCATCGCCTCGACATGCTCGCGCATCGACGCGCGGGCAGCTCTTTCAACGGCCTTCGGGTCGCTGGTGCGCTTCTCGCGCCACTCGGCCAGCGACCAGCCCTTGGGCAGATAGCCATTGAGCGGGTCATGCGCCGAGGTCTGGTCGGTGACGATGTCAGGGCGCACGCCGCGCCGCACCAGTTCCGGCAGGATGTCGGCGGCGTTGCCGACCAGGCCAACCGATTTCGCCTCACCGGCTTTGGTCCAGCGCTCGATCTTTTCCAGAGCCTCGTCGAGCGTGTCGGCGCGCTCATCGACATAGCGGGTGCGCAGCCGGAAATCGATGCGGTCGGGATCGCATTCGACGGCCAGGCAGCAGGCGCCGGCCATGACCGCGGCGAGCGGCTGGGCACCGCCCATGCCGCCGAGACCGCCGGTCAGGATCCACTTGCCCCTGAGATTGCCGCCATAATGCTGGCGGCCGGCCTCGACGAAGGTCTCGTAGGTGCCCTGCACGATGCCTTGCGTGCCGATGTAGATCCACGAGCCGGCCGTCATCTGGCCGTACATCATCAGGCCCTTTCTATCGAGCTCGTTGAATTTCTCCCATGTCGCCCAGTGCGGCACGAGATTCGAGTTGGCGATCAGCACACGCGGGGCGTCAGGATGAGTGCGGAACACGCCGACCGGCTTGCCCGATTGCACCAACAGCGTCTCGTCGTCGCCAAGCGTCTTCAGCGAGGCAACGATGCGGTCGAAATCGTTCCAGGTGCGCGCCGCCCGGCCGATGCCGCCATAGACGACCAACTCGTTGGGGTTTTCGGCGACATCTGGGTCGAGATTGTTCATCAGCATGCGCAACGGCGCTTCCGTCAGCCAGGCGCGGGCGTTGAGCTCGCTGCCGCGCGGGCTGCGCACTTCACGGATGTTGTGGCGAGGATCGGTCATGATTGTCCCTTTCGAGTGAGGTGCACCGCGCGTCAGCGTTCGGCCCAGGCGATCGCGGTTTCCAGGATCTTCTTCAGCGTGACGCGGATCGGCGCCGCGAATTCGGCCTCGTAAGGCACCGGCCAGTTAGCCGGTTCGCCCTTGCCTTCGGGCTCGCGCATATAGCCGCGGTTGGAGAGTTCCATCTGCAGCGCGTGGACGCCGGCTTGCGGCTGGCCGAAATGGCGCGTGATCCAGCCGCCCTTGAAGCGGCCGTTGACGACGTAGCTCTCGCCGGTTTCGGCGAGGATCTGGCCAACCGTCGCTTGCAGCGTCGGATCGGCGCTCTTGCCGTCATTGGTGCCGAGATTGAAGACCGGCAATTTGCCTTCGAAAAGGCGCGGCAGCACCGAGCGGATCGAATGGCAGTCATAGACGACGACCTTCCCATGCAAAGCGCGCAGCCTGTCGATCTCGGCCTGCAGAGCGGCATGATAGGGTACGAAGAACTTCTCGCGGCGTTCGTCGATCTCCGACGGTCCCGGCTCTTCACCCTTGCGGTAGAGCTGATCGCCGTCAAAGGTCTCTGTCGGGCAGAGCCCAGTCGTCGTCTGGCCGGGATAGAGCGAAACGCCGGACGGATCGCGGTTGACGTCGATAACGGTGCGCGAAATCGCCGTGCGGATGACGCTGGCGCCAAGATCAGCCGCAAAATCGTAGAGTTGCTCGATCCACCAGTCGGTGTCGCGGCGTGCGAGCCACGGCGAAACAAACCGATTTTCCAGGCCAGCCAGATCCGTGCCCGTATGCGGCAAGCTGACAAGCAGCGGCTTGGATCCTTCATGGACGGTAAGCCAGTCGCGCTCGTTCATGAAAAGTCTCCTTGCACTGGAGCTCTACGGCGCCCCCCTCTGTCCTGCCGGACATCTCCCCCACGCGGGGGGAGATTGGATGTCGCTTCGGCTTTCGCCAATCTCCAACGCTGAAGAAAAGGCGTTGTCGGTGAAACTGCCAATCTCCCCCCAAGTGGGGGAGATGTCCGGCAGGACAGAGGGGGGCGCGACAGAACGCGACCTTGCAATCGTCCGTGAACACCGACCTCGCTTTTTGCCGGTCGGAACGCATTTTGTTCTTGCTTTGTGCCGGCAGCTATGCTACTAAGTTCGGTATGGTGCTGATTCGGCCCGATGACCCGCCCTCGAGGCGGGTTTTTTGTTTCTGGCTGGACGTCGGCGGGACAGCGCCCCCCTCTGTCCTGCCGGACATCTCCCCCTCCAGGGGGGAGATTGGCAGCTTCGGCGCCTCGCTCAGTCCTGCAACGCTGGAGATTGGCGAAAGCCGAGACGACAGCCAATCTCCCCCCTGGAGGGGGAGATGTCCGGCAGGACAGAGGGGGGCGCGACAGAACGCGACCTGTCACGGCACACCGCCTCATGACGCAACGCCCGGCAGTTTCACCGCACCCGCAGCCTTCACCGCCGC
>NZ_JAMYOT010000018.1:0-126658 GCF_040320005.1 Mesorhizobium sp. M0816
CCCCCGCCCCCCCCCGCGCGGCGCGCGCGCGGCGCGGCGGCCCCATCCACACGGCCGCCGCGGTGGCGGTGGGGGCGCCGGCCCTGGCCCCGCGATGCCATGGGCCGCCGGTCTGGGTCCATGGCGACGTTGCCTCGGGCAATCTGCTCGTCGAAGATGGCAAACTGTGCGCGGTCGTCGATTTCGGCAGCTCGGCTATCGGCGATCCTGCCTGTGACCTGGTGATCGCGTGGACGGAATTTTACGGCGAGAGCCGCCAGGCGTTCCGCGCCGCCATTGCCCTTGACGAGCACAGCTGGGCGCGCGCACGGGGCTGGGCGTTGTGGAAGGCGCTGATCGTCGCCTCGGGACATGACGGCAACCAGCGCGAGGCGGAAAAATCGTGGCGGGTCATCGATGAGGTGCTGGCGGATCACACAAACAGTCGAAGCGGGAAGGCTAATTCAGTCTGAACGCGTCCCGCTCTAGTAACGAAAGCATTACTGCCCGCCCCATCTCCTTCCTGAACGTATCGAAATCGACCTGCATGCCGTTGAAGATGGTGCTCCAATGGCGGGTCAGCGCTGAAACGGCGACCGCCTCCTGGATCTCCTCGTCGGTGGCGCCGGCGCGCTTGGCGTCCTGCGTGTCCGACCAGATACAGTAGTTGCACGGGATTTGCGCCGCCACCGCCAGCGAGATCAGCGACTTGACCTTCGGCGGCAGCGCCGTCTTGTCGCTGAGCTGGATGGCCTTGACCTCGGCCCATGCACCGGGCAGACCGGCTTTCGGGAACTGCTTTACGAAACCGGGCACCCCGCCCATGGTCGACTGGATGTCCTTGACGGTCGCGTCATACTCATCGGCATAAGAAGGAGCTGCAGCCAGCGTCAGCACACAGGTGGCGGCGAGCAGGCAGGCACGGCGGATGGAAGAGTGCTTTGATGAAAGAGTACGACAGACAGACATGACATTCTCCTCTGGCGTTTGTTAGCCTTACGATGTAAGGTACTGTCGAAAATTAGCCTTACAGTGTAAGTTGTCAAGCGGCACCATGGACACATCGATCAAAAAAAAGCGACCGCGCGGCCGGCTGTCTCGCGAGATGATCGAGGATGCGGCTTTGAAGGTTATCGAGAGCGAGGGCCTCGCCGGGTTTTCGATGCGCAAGCTGGCGGCAGAACTCGGCTGCGAAGCCATGAGCATCTATCACCACTTTCCTTCGGTGGCGCATCTCTTCGAAGCCTTGGTGGATCGGCTGATCGGCTCCCTCGAAATGCCCGACGCGGACCTCCCTTGGCGACAAAGGTTACGCATTGCCGTGCAGGATTTCCGCCGCGTCGCGCGTGAGCACCCGGCCTTTGCCACGTTCCTTGTAACCTACCGGATGAATTCGCCGACCTGTCTCACTTGGCTGAACGGCATCCTTGGCCTGTTCGAGTCCGGCGGCTTCGGACCGGAACTGGGTGCGCGGCTGTTCCGCACCACCGGCTATTATCTGATGGGTGCCATCCTCGACGAGACTGCCGGCTATGCAAAGGGGCCTTCGGCCGTGACCATCGTCAGCGACGAGCAACTGGCGCAGGATTTTCCAAAAGTAGCTGCGGCCGGGCGTTATTTCGGCACCGCCGAATTCGACCGGACGTTTGATCTCGGCCTTGAGATGCTCCTGGACGAAATGGAGCGCGCCCGCGACGGCACCAGCGCGCCGAATACCGGGTCTTGACCTCATGCGCTCTCTGTTCGCCCTGATACTGCTCATCGGTACCGGCATCGGCGTCGTCTATCCCTGGGCGATGACCAATTTCTCCGGCCGTGAGATCGGCATCTGGCGGGTTTACGACCAGGGCCGGTTCAAGCCGGTGACCGTGCCCCTGAGCGCACGCGACGGGCCGCTACGCGTGCTGGTCGACCTTACGGCGAGAGCCGAGCGCATCGTCTCGCAGCAGCGCACTGTGTTGACCCTCACTGCCGCCACCGGCGGCAGGACGGTGCTCGCCTCGACGCTGCAGTTCAATCACTCCGACAATCCGCGCCAGGTCAGCCCGCAACTGCCGGACAGGATCTTTCGCGACGAGGCCGGCCTGATCCCGACCGTTACCCCTGGTTCTTACATCTTCACCGTCGGTCCGGGCGACGCCGAAGGCATTCCGATGCGGGCCGTCGATCTCGTCCTGCGCTCGGGGGCCGGCGAGGTCGACCGCCGGGCGCGCCCGGTCGGTTTTTCCCTGATGGCGGCCGGCCTGGTGGGGCTGGTGCTGGCATTCCGTTTCGGCGGCCGCCGGCCGGAAAATCCGAACTCGCAGCCGCCACCGCCGCGCTGGGGCAGGGGCTCCAATTGAACTATCGCCACGCCTACCACGCCGGGAACTTCGCCGACGTCGTCAAGCATGTCGTGCTCAGCCGGCTGATCGAATATCTGAAGCAGAAGGACAAGGCGTTTCGGGTCATCGACACCCATGCCGGCATCGGCCGCTACGATCTGTCCTCGACCGAAGCGCAAAAGACCGGCGAATGGCAAGGCGGCATCGGCCGGCTGGTCGACGCCGCACTCGATGCGCCGGCGGCGGCACTGCTGGCGCCGTATCTTGAAGCCGTCCATTCGCTCAATCCGGAGGGCGGCGTGAAAAAATATCCGGGTTCGCCGCTGATCGCCCGGCACCTGATGCGCAAGCAGGACCGGCTGTCGGCAGTCGAACTGCACCCTAAGGATGCCGCCAGACTGAAGGCGCTGTTCGACGGCGACTTCCAGACCCGGGTGATCGAGCTCGACGGCTGGCTGGCCCTCGGCGCGCATCTGCCGCCAAAGGAAAAGCGCGGCCTCGTGCTCATCGATCCGCCTTTCGAGGAAGAGGGCGAGTTCGGTCGCTTGGTCGACGGGCTGCAAAAAGCCCATCGGCGCTGGCCAGGAGGGATTTACGCGCTGTGGTATCCGCTCAAGGACCGCAGGGCGGTCGCCGCCTTCCGCAAGGCGCTGAAGCAGACAGGCATTTCGAAGCTGCTCGACATCGGTTTTGAGATCAGGCCGGCCGCCGTCGAGCCGAGCCTCGACGGCTGCGGCATGGTGGTGGTCAATCCGCCCTTCACGCTGGAAGACGAGTTACGGACGCTGTTGCCGGCGCTGCACCGGCTGCTTGCTGTCGAGCAGCCGTCGCACTGGACGCTGGACTGGCTGGCGGGAGAGTAGTTTGAGGCGCGGCCCTGCCGTTCCGTCAGCGCAACCATCGTCACCACAACCACGGTCGCTACAACCGCTTGACCGCGCGTCAGCGAATCCGCACAGTGCGCGCAGTCGACCTTGAGAGGCTGCCATGACTCGCTTCGCCCAATCCGCCCTTGCCGCACTGCTCGCCTTTTGCACGCCGCTGGCCGCGCCTCTTGGCGTCACCCAGGCAGTCCAGGCGGCCGACCTTGCAATCTATACCGACGAGGATAGCGGCGTCTGCGGCGAGGCCTGGGTGCTGAACAAGATCACCGACCGCTTCTCCTACCAGGTGCATCACGTGCCGCATCTGCCGGATGTGCAGATCGTCGACTTCCAGCGCATCCATCAGCATCGCTATCTGCCGGCCGACGACACCTGGCCGATCGGCCGCCGTTATTGCGGCGCCACCGTCAGCCTCTCCGACGGCGGCGCTCGCACCATCTGGTACCTGATCGAGGAAGGCCAGGGTTTTGCCTCGATCGGCGACAATGTCGAATTCTGCGTCTCGGGCTTCGACCGCTGGATGGTCTACAACGGCCGCTGCCGCGTCCTGCGCTGATCGCGCACTCGCTGATTCCGATTTTTAGCACCGGCCACCTGATCGACCGTCACCGTTTCCATGCGGCGCAGCATTCGCGGGAAGCGCGATCTGCTGTCACGAGTTTGCGGGGAAACAGCACTACATGGATTCGTTTGTTTATACTGTTGCTCTCGGCGCGGTCGTTGCTGGCTTCGTCCAGGGGCTTTCCGGGTTCGCTTTCAGCCTGGTTGCCATGTCGATTTGGATTTGGACCGTGGAGCCCCAGCTTGCTGCCGCCATGGCGGTCTTTGGGGCGCTCACCGGCCAGATCATCGCCGCCGTCACCGTCCGCCGGGGCTTCGACCTCAGGCTTCTGCTGCCATTCCTGATCGGCGGGATCATCGGGATTCCGGTCGGTGTCGCCATCCTGCCCTTGCTGGATGTGCAATTGTTCAAGCTGGTCTTCGGAGCGCTGCTGGTCGTTTGGTGTCCCTTGATGCTCTTTGCCCGTCGCCTCCCTCCCATCACGGTCGGAGGTCCTGTTGCAGACGGCGCAATAGGTCTGGTCGGCGGCATCATGGGTGGACTTGGCGGCTTCACCGGCCCGGTTCCAACGCTGTGGTGCGTGCTGCGCCAATGGGAAAAGGACAGGCAGCGCATTGTCGTCCAAAATTTCAACCTGGTGACCCTCTCCATGACGATGGCTGCCTATCTTGCGGCCGGAAAGATCAGGCTCGAAATGCTGCCGATGTTTGCCATCGTTGCGCCGGCCATGTTGATACCGACGCTCCTTGGCGCGAGACTCTACGTCGGCGTTAGCGAGACGACTTTTCGAAAGATCGTCCTCACACTCTTGGCCGCATCAGGTGGGGCATTGTTGGTATCGTCCTTGCCGCACCTCATAAGCCGGGTTTGAACGACACACAGAAATCGCGACTTCCGCCGTGCCATGCGCTATCGACCGATGCGGCCTGCTCCCGATAGGTAGGCGCAGATCAGTTCGACGAGTTGCTTTTGCAGCTCCGGCGCGGCGAGCATGTTCCGGCGTGCCGCGTTGTGGATCACACCTTCGATCGCTGACGATAGCACGCGCGCCACGGTCTGCATGTCGGCGCCTTTCCTTGGCTTGCGATAAGTGGCGACAGCAGTCGCATAGTGATTGAGGTATTGTGCCTGGAACGAAGCATGGGCGGCCCTGGAGCCGCGATCGCCCGGCGCCTCGTCGAGCAGCACCTGATGTAGTGTCGGGTGAATGCTGTGCGCGGCGATCATGCCGCGCACCAGCTCCTGCGCGAATTTCCTGAGCGGCTTTTGGTCTTCCGCCGAATCGCGAATGACCGACAGCACATGATCGAAGTGACGGCGCCGGACGGCAGCGAGCAGGGAAAGCTTGTCGGGAAAATACTGGTAGAGCGTGCCGATGCTTACACCTGCTGTCTCGGCAACCTTGTTGGTGGTGAAGCCGGCCCACCCCAGCCCGCTCAGAACATGAGCCGCCGCCTCGATGATCGCCTCGACGGTTGCTCTGGAACGCGCCTGGCGCGGCTGTTTGCGCATGCGCGGATGCGGTTTTGCAATGCGAGTAGACACGTTCGCCCATTCTCCTGAAAATATAAACAACATACTCGCATTTCCGGAAAAGGACACCGACCATGAATGCGCTCGCTCTGCTTCGCAGCCTGTTTGCCTATCAGGCCTGGGCCAATGACGAACTGCTGGAAAAGCTCGCGAGTCTCGACCCGCATGTTCACGGCAAGGAACGGCAGGCCGTGATACGGCTCGTCGATCACAGCCATGTGGTGTCGCGGATATTCTCGGCGCACCTGGTTGACGCAAGCCATGGCTACTCCGCCGACACCACCGAGGACACGCCGGCGTTCGACGAACTTCGCGCCGCGGTCGCAGCGACCGATCGCTGGTATCTCGATTATCTCGAAACCGTTTCGTCGCGGCAGCTGTCCGAGCCCGTCGCATTCGTGTTCACCGACGGGGATAAGGCATTGATGTCGCGACAGGAAATGCTGACCCACGTCGTACTGCACGGCGGCTATCATCGCGGTGAAGCGGGGCGCATCCTGGCGCAGATTTCGGTCATGCCGCCATGGGATACCTTCGCCGTCCATCTCCACAGGGCCGAGCCTTCGCGCCGGCTGCAGATAGGCCGTGAGCCGCTCGGCGCCTGAACGGCCAAGCGCTTTCGATCACGGTCGGCTCGACCGGATCTATCGACGGATATCCTGTCCTTCAGAAATGCGAGCTGTCTGCTTACTTTCATCGCGTCGTGCAAGATAGTGCAGCGGCGTGCTCGTCGCGTTGCTTCCTACTTACCTGTAGTTTATCGTTTCGGACAAGACGAGGCGGGCGACCGCCTTCGCTCTTGACAATGTTCGCGCCGAGCGTCGGACGTTGAAGCGCAAAGCTGGTCGAACAGGTCATGAGCTTGACGAGAAGACCGGTCGAGATAGAGCGACCAGAATTTCTGTCGCAGAACTTCGCTGCGGGACACAAAGATTCGCAGCCGATTTTTGCGCGGGTAAAATGGTCGCGCGCTCGCCGTAACCAAAACTTAAGCTGCAAAAATCATTCTAATGCTTCGCTGGCTAGCAAGCCGCGAGTCAGATATGCAATGCGCGCCGGGTCAATAACGGCCGTCGGCACAACGGAAGGGGCATGATATGGCTAAGCAGTCATCCAAAGCGCCGGCATCCAAGGCACCGGCAAAGTCACCGGCAAAGAAAGCACCGGCAAAAGCAGCCGCGGCAAAGGCCGCAACTGCTGTGAAGAAAGCAGCACCCGCGGCCAAAGCGAAGGCCGCTGCGCCTAAGGCAAAAGCAGCGCCGGCCAAAAAGCCGGCCGCCAAGGCCGCGGCAAAACCAGCCGTGAAGAAAGCAGCACCGGCCAAGGCAAAAGCAGCACCGGCCAAGGCCAAGGCTGCACCGGCAAAGAAGGCGGCACCGGCCAAGAAGCCGGCTGCAAAGGCCGCGGCGAAGCCCGCTGCGAAGAAGGCAGCACCGGCAAAGGCCGCCGCTGCGAAATCTTCTGCAGCAGTGAAGAAAGCAGCGCCCGCGGCCAAGCCGAAGGCAGCGCCCGCAAAGGCGAAGGCCAAGAAGTAGTCGCGGTCCTGCTGTCGCAGGGGACAGTACTCAAGACAGCCAGGGCGGGATGCCGGACAGGCGCCTCGCTTCTTGGTTGACAGTCGGGCAGGACCAGAAAGAGGCGGGAGGAAGACGTCTTTTCGCAGCTCCCAGGACTTCGCCATGCGGCGAAGTCCGGTGGGATATTCGTGGCTGCCAAAACCAACCTTCGGTGCAAGGCCGAGTTGGTAGTTGCTCGGATCTGGATTGTCCGACCTGCTCGCGTCTGCCGCCGCACCTCCGGCTCATCGCATCCGAACGCGAGACTATGGCTGCACGCTGGCGGCGCGGTTTTCCGCCTCTGGCCGTTGATGAACCCTGCATGATCGGTCAACAGTGCCACGCACGAGCCCCTGTCGGAATCGATTTTCGGTAAGGGTCATGCGCGAAGTCACAATGCTACCGCGTCCTTTTGCGCGTCCAACAGGACGTATGGAGCTGTAGCCGACAAACAGGAATCGACAATGCCCAGACTGCTCTACGCGTCTACTTCCCCCTATAGTTCCAAGGTGCGCATGGCAGCACTTCATGCCCGCATTGCGGTCGATCTCGTGCCGATAAAGACCGAGGAAAGGCCGGCCGAACTGATCGGCGCCAATCCGCTCGGCAAGATCCCGGTGCTGGTGCTCGATGACGGCCGCTCGGTCCACGACAGCCGCGCCATCACCCAGCATCTCAACCGGATGTCGAAGAACGCATTGTTTCCGCGCAATCCCGACAAGCGCCTTGAGGCGGAGGTGCTGGAGGCATTGGCCGACGGCATCTGCGACTGCGCGCTGTCGATGGTCTATGAGCGGCGCACACGGCCGGAAGAGATGGTCTACCAGCCTTGGCTCGAGCGCCAGTGGACGAAGATTTCGGCCGCGCTCGATCTGCTCAACGCGAACCCGCCGAAGCTGCCGAAGAAAATCACCCTCGGCCAGATCGCACTGCGCGCCTGCCTCGGCTATCTCTCGCTGCGCTTCGCTGGAAAATGGGAAAAGGGCCGCGGCCGGCTGACGCGCTGGGCGGCACGCTTCGACGAGAAATTCCCGGAGCTGAAGCCCGCCATCCCGGCTTGAGGACAAGCGGTCTCAACCGATGCCAACAAAAAAAGCCGGGCGCGAGGCCCGGCTTTTTCGTGTCGTGGCTTGGACGACTTAGAACTTCATACCGACGCCGAAGGTGACGCGATTGTCGGTCGACTTGACCTTGCCGATACCGTCGAAGTCCTTCCTGCCGAAGTCCGTGTAACGATACTCGACACGGCCGAACACATTGTCGGTGATCTTGATGTCGGTACCGACGCCGGCTGTCCAGCCAAACTGGGTGTTGGTGTCGCTTACGCCGGCCGCTTCAATCTTCTGGTTCTTCAGCGCGCCACCGGCGGTGCCGTAGAGCAGGATGTCCGGGGTGACAGCGTAGCCGAGACGGGCACGCAGCGAGCCCTCGAAGCCACCCTTGGCCTCGATGCCGGCATCGTCGCCCTTGACGCCGTTGTAGCCGATATCGGCTTCGGCACCGTAGACGAAGTTCTCCTGCTGCCAGTTATAGCCGCCGAAGACACCGCCGACAAAACCCTTGGTGTCGACGTCGACGCCAATGTCTTTGGCTTTGGCGTGGCCAGCAAAGCCGTAGCCGACGCTCACACCGGCATAGGGACCAGCCCAGGATGCGACCGGAAGTTCTGCGATCGGGGCAGGTGCCGGCGGCTCTTCCTGAACCACGTCCGCGGCATAGGCGGTTCCGCCGAGGGCGAACAGCCCAAACGCCACCGCGAGCGGTCGCGCAAATTTAAGATTGGCTTGCATTGTTCTTTACTCCTTAAGCCACAGGACACAGGCTTGTTTTTTCATGAGCGCCCTCAACCCGTCCGGGGGGTGAAACGGATCCGGCGTTCAACGGTTCCAAATGTCGTGTCGAAATGCGGCTGAAGCGAACCTGAACTTGGGTCATTACCTGGCACGAATGAGGCAGAACCTTGACGTTGCATCTTCGCAACAGCGAATGTCAGCAGGTTCGCCGTGCTGCACTGCACACGGCTTGGTGTAAGGGCTCCAGCGCCCTATATTGCGGGCGGGCTGGCCCGAATTCCGGTCGAGCCAAAACGCCCACCGGCCACTTTGCCACAATCCTGCCCCAGGTGGAAATGGGATTTAACGCTTGGCGGGCCATAATTTGCCGGCGCGATCCCGGCAGGTCGGAATCGGCATCGGATTAAGGATTGACAGATGAGCAAGGTCGCCGCGACGGCACTGGTGACGGGCGGGGCGAAGCGGATCGGCAGGGCGATCGTCGAAGATCTTGCCGCGCATGGTTTTGCCGTCGCCATTCATTGCAATCGCTCGCTGGCCGAGGCGGAGGAACTGGCGGCCCAGATCACCAGTGGTCATTTTGGTCGACATGGCCGGGCCGCAGTGATTGCTGCCGACCTGACCGAGATGGACGCCGTCGGCGACCTGGTCGGTCGCGCGGCGGCGGCGCTCGGGCCGGTGTCGCTGCTGGTCAACAACGCCTCGCTGTTCGAGCACGACAGCGTTGAGGATTTCGACTGGCCGGCCTGGGATCGCCATTTCGCCATGCATGTCAAGGCGCCGGCGCTGTTGGCGCAGACTTTCGCCCGGGCCTTGCCGCAGAACAGTGAGGGGCTGATCGTCAACATGATCGATCAGCGCGTCTGGCGACCGACGCCGCGTTATTTTTCCTATGCGCTGTCGAAGTCGACCTTGTGGGCGGCGACCGAGATGATGGCGCAGGCGCTGGGTCCCCGCATCCGTGTCAACGCCATTGGTCCTGGCCCGACCTTGAAGAACACGCGCCAGCACGACAGCGATTTCGATGCCCAGATTGCCGGGCTGATCCTGAAACGCGGCCCGGAATTGCCGGAATTCGGTGCCACTATCCGTTATCTCTGGGCGGCACGCTCGGTCACCGGCCAGATGATCGCGCTTGACGGCGGCCAGCATCTTGCATGGCAGACGCCCGATGTGACAGGCATGACGGAATGAGCCCCATGGACCAGAAACAAAAAACGCGCGGTGGCGCCGACGACCTGCCGCCCGAAATCGACCTCGAGGACGAGGCGGCCGAGGAAGTCGTCGAGCCTGCAGCCAGCGGTCCGGACGTTACCTTCACCGCCATCGACTGGACCCCGCATGCCGGCGACGCCGACGGCATGGTCGGCGCCGAGGTGATCCAGACGCTGGTAAAGCGGCTGCCCAATGCGCCCGGCGTCTACCGCATGATGAATGCCGCCGGCGACGTGCTCTATGTCGGCAAGGCACGCAGCCTGAAGAAGCGGGTCACCAGCTACGCGCAAGGCCGGTTCCACACCAGCCGCATCGGCCGCATGGTGCGCGAGACGTCGACCATGGAGTTCGTCGTCACCCGTACCGAGATCGAAGCGCTGCTGCTTGAAGCCAACCTCATCAAGCGCTTGCGGCCACGCTTCAACGTGCTGATGCGCGACGACAAGTCGTTCCCCTATATCCTATTGACCGGCGATCATGTCTCGCCCGGTATTTACAAGCACCGCGGCGCGCGCTCGCGCAAGGGCGATTATTTCGGCCCCTTCGCCTCGGCCGGCGCAGTTGGCCGTACCATCAACTCGCTGCAGCGCGCCTTCCTGCTCAGGAGCTGCACCGACTCCTTCTACGAGAACCGCACCCGGCCTTGCCTTTTGTTCCAGATCAAGCGCTGCGCCGGCCCGTGCACCGGCGAAATCTCGCACGGCGACTATGCAAGGCTTGTCGCCGAGGCGAAGGATTTTCTCTCCGGCCGCAGCCAGAAGGTGAAGACGGAGATCTCCGCCGCCATGCAGCAGGCTTCGGAGAACCTCGATTTCGAACGCGCCGCCATCTATCGCGATCGGCTGGCGGCGCTGTCGCATGTGCAGAGCCATCAAGGCATCAATCCGCAGACCGTCGACGAGGCCGATGTCTTCGCCATCCATCAGGAGGGCGGCCAGGTCTGCATCCAGGTGTTCTTCTTCCGCACCGGCCAGAACTGGGGCAACCGCGCCTATTTTCCCAAGGCCGATCCGGCGCTCGAAGCCGGCGAGGTGCTGGGATCGTTCCTGGCGCAGTTCTACGACGACAAGCCGACGCCGCGCACCATCCTGTTGTCGCATGGCGTCGAGGAGCAGGACTTGCTGGCGGAGGCCCTCTCCACCCGCGCCGGCCGCAAGGTGTCGATCTCCGTGCCGCAGCGCGGCGAGAAGAAGGACCTGACCGACAACGCGCGGCAGAACGCGCGCGAGGCGCTCGGCCGGCGGCTCGCCGAAACCTCGACCCAGGCGCGGCTGCTCACTGGCTTTGCCGAGACCTTCGGCGTGGAAAAACCGCCGGTGCGCATCGAGGTCTATGACAACTCGCACATCATGGGCACCAACGCCGTCGGCGCCATGGTCGTCGCCGGGCCGGAAGGTTTTGTGAAGAACCAGTATCGAAAGTTCAACATCCGCTCGACCGAGATCACGCCGGGCGACGATTTCGGCATGATGCGCGAGGTGATGCAGCGGCGCTTTTCGCGGCTGTTGAAGGAACATGGCGATGCCCCGCAAACCGAGGGCGCGGACGAGGCGGGCCCTACCGGACCGGGCGACGATATCGAGGACGCCGGCGGCTTCCCGGCCTGGCCCGACGTCATCCTCATCGACGGCGGCCAAGGGCAGATGACGGCGGTGCGCAAGATCCTCGCCGATCTCGGCATCGAGGACCGCGTCGTGGCCATCGGCATCGCCAAGGGTCAGGACCGTGATGCAGGCCGCGAACGCTTCTTCGTCAAGGGCAAGGCCCCATTCTCGCTGCCCGTACGCGATCCGGTGCTCTATTTCGTCCAGCGGCTGCGCGACGAGGTCCATCGTTTCGCCATCGGTTCGCACCGCGCCCGCCGCAAGAAGGAGATGGTCAAGAGCCCGCTCGACGAGATCAGCGGCATCGGCCCCGGCCGCAAGCGCGCGCTGCTGATGCATTTCGGTACGGCCAAGGCGGTCAGCCGCGCCGCCGTCGAGGACCTGGTCAAGGTCGACGGCATTTCCGAGCAGGTGGCGAAATTGGTCTACAATCATTTTCACGAGAGCTAAGCCCCTATTGCCGATATTTCGGCTGGCTAATCGATTCTGGCCTGTTGACCCCCCACATTCGCTTCTGATTTGACTAAGCAGGCAGAAAGAGTTCCCAAAACATGGCTCAGCGCGCGTTCAACCTGCCCAACATGCTCACTTATGCCCGCATCCTGGCGGTGCCGCTGGTGGTGCTGTGCTTCTTCCTGGAAGGGCATCTGAAATCGAGCGACTTCGCGCGCTGGTCGGCGCTCATCATTTTCCTGCTCGCCTCGATCACCGATTACTTCGACGGCTATCTGGCGCGCGCCTGGCAGCAGACCTCCAACATCGGCAAGATGCTCGACCCGATCGCCGACAAGCTGCTGGTCGCCACTTGCCTGCTGCTGCTTGCCGCCGACACCGACCGCCATGCCGGCATCGCCGGCTGGTCGCTATGGGCGGCGATCATCATCCTGTGCCGCGAGATCCTGGTCTCGGGCCTGCGCGAATATCTGGCGGCCTTGAAGGTTTCGGTGCCGGTGACGCAGCTCGCCAAATGGAAGACCACCATCCAGATGATCGCCATCGCCTTCCTGCTGGCAGGTCCCGCCGGCGACAAGATCTTCCCGCTGACCACCCAGACCGGGCTGGTGCTGCTGTGGATCGCAGCCCTGGTGACGCTCTACACCGGCTACGACTATTTCCGCGCCGGCCTCAAGCACATCATGGACGAGTAACATGTCGACGAAGCTCATCTATTTCGCCTGGGTGCGCGAGCGGATCGGCAGACCGGAGGAGGACGTCGACCTGCCGGCCGGCATCGAAACGGTCGCCGACCTGTTGCGCTGGCTGAAATCGCGCGGCGAGGAGTACGAGAACGCGCTGCAATATCCTGACGTGATCCGCGTCGCCATCAACCAGGAACATGTCGAGCACCGCGAGAAGATCGCCGGCGCGCGCGAGATCGCGCTGTTCCCGCCGATGACCGGTGGCTGAACCATGTCCGCGGTGGTGCCGGTCGTGCGCATCCAGGCGGAGGATTTCGACGTCGCCGCCGAGATCGCCAGGCTGACCAGGGGTCGCAACGATATCGGCGCTGTGGTGACCTTCTCCGGCCTTTGCCGCGACGAGCAAGGCAGGCTCTCGGCGCTCGAGCTCGAACATTATCCCGGCATGGCGGAAGCCGAGATATCCCGCATCGCCGGCGAGGCAATCGAGCGCTGGCCGCTGCAGGGGCTCACCGTCATCCATCGCCACGGCAAGATCGCGCCGGGCGAAAACATCGTGCTGGTGGTGGCCGCTTCCGCCCACCGGCAAGCGGCGTTCGAGGCCGCGAATTTCCTGATGGACTATTTGAAATCACGCGCGCCGTTCTGGAAAAAGGAACACCATAGCGACGGTTCCGAAGGCGGCTGGGTCGACGCCAAGGAGGCCGACGACAAGGCGGCGGGCCGCTGGAAGCAGCCGCCGTCCAAATAAATCCCTGCGACAGCCATCCCATACCCTGCCGGCCATTCATTGACCGCAATCCTGCGAGACCCTTGGCCGGAAGGGGAGCAGGATCATGCTGGACAGGATTGCCGAGTTCTTCATCTTCGGGCTCGTGCCGCTGGCCGTCGGCATCCTGGCCGTTCCGGATCATTCCGCCGCTGCCGAAAAGACCCTCAAGGGCGAGGTGATGTATCGCGAGCGCATCGCGCTGCCGCCCAATGCCGTGCTTTCCGTGCAGCTTGCCGACGTGTCGCTGGCCGACGCGCCGGCCGCAATCATCGGTGAGCGCAAGGTGGTGCCGGCCGGCCAGGTGCCGATCAAGTTCGAGATCAGCTTCGATCCGCAGGTGATCCGGCCTGATATGACCTACGCGCTGCAGGCGCGCATCACTGTCGACGACCGGCTGCTGTTCGTCACAGATGCGCGCCACCAGGTCGACCCGCTCAGCGACGCGCCACAGACCATCATGCTGAAAATGGCGGCGCCGAGCGATGCGCCGGCGGCAGCTTCGGTGTTCGGCCAAAGCTGGCTGGTCGAATATATCGACGGTGTCGGCGTGATTGCCGAGCCGCGGGCGACATTCCGGATCAGCGAAGCCGGCAAGGCCGGCGGCAGCGGCCCTTGCAACGTCTATTTCGCCACCGCCAGGATAAACGGCTCGACGATCGCCATCAGCGACATCGGCTCGACCTTCAAGGCCTGCGCGCCCGAGACCATGGCCGAGGAAAAGGCGCTGTTCGAGGCGCTGGCCAAGGCAGCGTCGTACCATATCGATGCCGGCAAACTTGTTATCGCCGACAAGGACGGCCGCGACATTCTGCGCTTCAACGCCGCGAGCTAGCGCATCACCCAAGCCGATTACTCTCTGCGGCAGCTGCATGCCGATCACGTTGTGTTTCAGCGGGAATAGGCCGGGCAGGGGGCGCGTTAGTTCTTCATAAATGGCGGGTAAGGCAAAAGGGACGTTTGTCCCTTCGTTGAAGCCGCCAGAATGGCTGCGGCTCGTTCTGGCCTTAACTCAAAGGAGTCCAGACATGAAAACGCACACGCTTATCCTTGCCGCCACCGGTGCATCGCTCCTTGCCTTTACCGGCCTTGCCAAGGCGGACGACCATCTCGTCAATGCTCTTGACCACGGTCTCAAAGCGGACAGCCAACCGTTCCAGACCAACAAGGCCGGCCATAGCGGCGATCTCGCACCGGGGCAGGGCAGCCCGTTTTCAGGTGAAGAGACCAAGACCCCGTCCACCGACACGGAAGCGGCGAACGAACATGCGAACGTGAAGGAACGCGAGGCGAAATAGACTGGCAGAACCCGCCGCTAGGGGGCGGCGGGCGACATGTATCGGGCGACGATGCCGCATCTCATGCGATATTTCTCAATTCGTCGCGAGTTTGAATACCGCGCCATAGTGATAGGGCGGCACATCAACCAGCTCGGCGAGCTTGAACCCGCTCGCTTCCACCGACGCGGTGGTCTGTTCGGGTGACAGCCTCAGCTCGGTCTTTGGCCCGCGCGGCTCGCCCAGGACCGTGGTCTGCTCGCGCGGATACTGGTGCCAGTTGACGATGGCAAAACGACCGGCAGGGCCAAGCGTCGCGCGCACGGCGCGGGCAAGCCGCGGCCGATCCGGAACGCCGTGGAAAGCGTTGGCGATAAAAACGAAGTCGACGGTTTGAGGCACCAGCCTGGCAAGTTCATAGGCGTCGCCCGCCAAAAACTCGCAATTGCCCGCGCCTCCTTCGGCCAGCCGCCGCCTGGCGACGTCGAGCAGATCGGCATCGATGTCGATGGCGATCACATGACGGGCGACCCTGGCGATTGGCAACGTGAACCAGCCGTCGCCGCAGCAGAGATCGACCACGTCCATGCCGGGCTTCATTCCCACCGCCGTCAACACCCCGGCAGGGTCGGGCCACAACGCTTCCCACCAGCCGCCGGTCGGCATTTCGGTGCCTTGGAAGAAACCGGGAATGGTGCTGGTCATGGCCTGGTCGGCTCCATTGTCGGGATCGCGTTTGATCCGCCCCTCCGAGCTTAACGCACCCGTGACCCGTCGAGGAGCCTGAAGCTGAAAATGTCCGCCACTGCATGTCGCGCAAAAGTGTGCAGCGGTTTTGCGATAACGACATGCATCAAGACAAGAAACCTAAAGCGCGTCGCAGGAGGCCGGTCGAACGCGACGCGCTTCAGCAAAAAAGGCCGGCGTTGCGCCGGCCTCTTTGATGGGGTTCGGGATGCCGGCTCAGCCGACGATCTCGGTGTCCGAGAACCAGTATTTGATCTCCTGCGCGGCGGTTTCCGGCGCATCGGAACCATGCACGGAATTCTCGCCGATCGACAGCGCGTGCAGCTTGCGAATGGTGCCTTCGGCGGCGCTTGCCGGATTGGTGGCGCCCATCACTTCGCGGTTCTTGGCAATGGCGTTCTCGCCTTCCAGTACCTGCACGACTGTCGGGCCCGACGACATGGATTCGACCAGCTCGCCGAAGAACGGACGCTCCTTGTGGACGGCATAGAAACCTTCCGCCTCGCGGCGGCTCATCCACACCCGGCGCGAAGCGACGACGCGCAGGCCGGCATCTTCCAGTATCTTGGTGATAGCGCCGGTGAGATTGCGACGGGTCGCGTCCGGCTTGATCATGGAAAAGGTGCGTTCGAGCGCCATGGGATCGTCCTTGTGATGGAGAGTGGAATTGAGGGTGGCGGGCTCTATACAAGTCGCCCGCCGCCTTGCCAAGGGGAGGCCGGCGCGGCGCGCATTTCTGCGCTGGGGCGGCGGACTTTCAAGTCGAACCATGCCGCCGCTCATCTTTTTGTTGAGCATCGGATTTTCCAAAAACCGGTACTCACTTTGGATCCGACCGACTGGCCGCCCTATAGCGCGTCGTCGTCAGCCTGACCCAACGTCGTCATAACTGCATCTCGATCGTCAGGTTGGCCGTGTCGCCAGCCCCGAGGCCTTCGCGGACCCGCACCGCGGTCTTGATCGGCAAGAGCAGGCTGCCGGATTTCTTGTCGGGAAACAGCGATGTCCGCCATCTGGTCTGGCCGATGACGGCTTCCACGCCGAGCGAGCCCCAGGGCCGTGCCAGCCCCGTCATCGCCGTCTTGATCCATGCTCCAGGCTCCGGCGGCAGCGTCACGAAATGCCAGCCGCCCTTGCCCGGATAGACCCAGATCTCGGCCTGCACGTCGCAGCGAAACATTCAATGCCCTTCCTCAGATCAAGGCCGTCACGACTGGCATTGCCATGGTGTCTTGCTGGCGATGCTGACGATCGGCGAAACCATCCCTGACGTCCACAGCCCTGCAGGGAGGAGTCATTCTTCCCCGCAAAGAGGATGGCAGCGCCGCCGTTGCACTACCGCCTTATCACGATCGAAGCGCGCCGGACCTCCCAGCCTTCCCGTTCCAGTTCCGGCACGCTGTGTTCCTCCGAGGGATAGCCGACGCAGAAATAGCCGATCAGCGTCCACTCCGCCGGCACGTCCATGATCGTCGCCACCTCGGCCGGATCGAGGATCGAGACCCAGCCCATGCCTATTCCTTCGGCGCGCGCCGCCAGCCACATCGTGTGGACCGCCATGACAGCGGAATAGTCTATGGTGGCTGGCATGGTCAGGCGGCCGAGCCCATGCCCTTGCTCGGTTGCGCGGTCGGCGAAAACCGCAAGCTGGCAGGGCGCCTCATTCAGGCCGGCAAGCTTCAGGCGCGAATACAGGGCGGCGCGTTCACCGCAAAAGCTTTGGAGTGCCTCCGCGTTGCAGCGCTCGAAGCAGGCCCTGACGGCGGCGCGGCATGCTTCGCTCTCGGCGACGACGAAGCGCCAGGGCTGGCTCAGCCCGACGGACGGTGCGGCGCTGGCAAGCTCGAGCAGCCGCTCCAGCGCTCCATCGGGGAGCGGCGTCGGCTTGAATCGCCTGACGTCGCGCCGCCACAGGAAGAGGTTGGCGAGCGCAGCGCGAAAATCGGCCGGGAAATCTGGGTTTGCGATCATGGCGCGCTGCCTTTGTTGTGATTGCCCGGTTCGCCGGATGTTCGTCTTGTTTGCTTCGATCCAGGCGCTGATGAGGCGCTTCAAGCGACACTTCGTCTACCCGCATTGTCGCATTTCGCCGGCTGGCAACTTGCAGCTAAGGCCGGACGACGTCCCTGCCGGTAACGCCGTTGGACCTCGATCGGCAAAACAAAACCCGCCTCGGCAGGCCGGGCGGGCGTCGGTGCGAATCATCACCATATCGAGATTAGTAGCATAGCTGCCGGCACAAAGCAAGAACAAAATGTGCCGCCGCCGATGAAAACTGCCGATTTCAACTCTCAAGGCGGGAGATCGCCGCCGCCGCGACCGTGCGGCCGAGGCCGCCATGCAGATCGAGGCATCGTTCGAACCATTGCGCCACGACATCGGTGTCGTCGAGCAGCCGGTAGGGCGTGGCGATGCGCGCCCATTGCAGCGCGCCGAAGACGATGTAGTCGGCAAACAGCGGCGACCGGCCTCCGATGAAGGGCTGATAGCCAAGCATCGAGCGCAGCGGCTCCAGCGAGGCGCGGAAGCTGGCGAGCCCGGCGTCGCGGGTGGCGTAAACCGCCTCCAGGCGCTTGCCGAAGCGCTGTTCGCGGTTCTGCCGGAAATAGGCGGCGTTTGCCTCGTCCTGCATGGGCATGCAGGTCCAGTATCGCCGCGGTGGTGACGTAGGGATGGATGGTCAGCTGCGACCAGCGTTCGATGAAGCGCGCCGTCGCCTTACCGCCGTCGCCGGAAAACAATGTCGGCCGCTCGCGATAGGCCTCCTCGAGATAGAGCGCGATAGCGAAGGAATCGGCGACCACCGTCTCGCCGTCGCGGATCACCGGAACGAGCTTCGAGACGCCGCCTTCCACCTTCGGCACTTCGAGGAAACGGGTCGGCACGCTGGTGATGTCGAGCCCTTTGTGAGCCAGCGCCATCGCCGCCTTCCAGCAATGTGGGCTGAATGGGCGGGCGGCATCGCGGCCGACAAGGTCATAGAGCAGAATGGTCATTGGCGGCAGCGTCCTTGCAGTCTAACTATGGCCGAAACGGACCCGCGCAGGGGGTCTCGCAGGTCGAGAGAAAATGAAACAGCATTTCAGGATGTTTGCGGCCTACAATCAATGGGCCAACGGCCGCATCTACGATTCCGCCGCCGATCTCGATGAGGAAGAGTTCGACCGCAATATCGGCGTCTTCTTCGGTTCGATGATGGGAACGCTCAACCACCTCCTGGCAGCCGACCGTATCTGGACGAAACGCTTCACCGGCGAGGGCGACGCGCCGGCAAGGCTCGACACGATCCTGCACCGCGCCTTGCCAGGCTTGCGGCTGGCGCGCGAGGCCGAGGACAAACGGATCATCGACTGGGTCGACGGCCTGAGCGACAAGGCGCTGTCGGGCCGCTTCTCCTACATGACCGTCTCGGATATGCGCACCGTCTCGCAGCGGCTGGCGCCGGCGCTCGACCACTTCTTCAACCACCAGACCCACCACCGCGGCCAGGCGCATGCGATCCTGACCATTCTGGGCAAGCCAAGCCTCGGACTGGACCTGACGATGTTCCAGCGCAGCGAGGAGGGCAGGGCTTTCGCCTGAACCTGGGGCGGCTGGTGAAGCGGACGGTGGATAGAGGACGATCTGCCGAGATTGCAAAACGCGCCAAAACATTTTATGGAGCGCACGGTCGTGAGGGCGGCCGCTTCAGCAGCATTCAGCAGCAACAGCGAGAATTGGCACGCATGCCCAATGAACCCTTGCGCCTTGTGGCGTTCTTCGCCGTGGTCCTGGCGCTTCTCAACTCCGGTTATTATTTCCACCAGGGCGACATTGTCGCGACCATCTATTTCATGATCGGCGCCATTCTTGTGACCGCGGTCACCCGGATGAGCATCAGAAGGCAGCTGATTTAGGATCCGCCGGGCCAGCACTGATGACCGGAATCCGGCCGGCCATGATGACGAAGAGTCTTGTCAGGCGGCGTAGCCGCCGAGGCCCCGGGCGACCGGCTTGACCGAGACTGCCGGCTGGGCGGCCGGCCAGAGGATGCCTGCCGTCACGGCGAAGGTGATCAGGGCGTCGCGTGCCGCTTCGGCCGAGATATCGCCGGCACGTGCCGCCTCGCAGGCCTTTACCGCGGCGCCATAGCTCAGCCGGCGGCGCGAAGGCGGGAACTCGGTCAGGAATTCGTGCATCTCGGAGAACGAAGCGATCGTACGCTTGTAGCCGGCGCCAACAGTTAGGGCGACCGGGGTGGAAAACGTCCTGTCGTGCATTCTGGCCTCTCGAATGGGCGGAGGTCACGGCGGACGCCGTTCTCCGGTCTGGGGGTCGGGCAGAAACGCGGATCACGGCGCGAGGTTCCATGTTGCCGGGATTGTTTTTTCGCCGGCTCTGGGAGCGGTCGCCGGGCGAGCAGCGCCGACGTCGAGGCGGGTGCCTATTTCCACATGCCGCGCATGCGGGCGCCGAGGTCGACACGCACCTGCGGCTGGCGGCGCGGATCGTCTCTGGCCTGGACGCTGGACCATGCCACCTGCTCGAAGGCGCCGAGGATAGAGCGCGGGATGAAGCGCGTGCGCGAGGCATAGACATGGCGGTCGCCGCGCGCCGCCTGGCCGTGGACGAAAAAGCGATGCGGCATGACCAGGTGCAGGCTGTCCTTGGCCCGCGTCATCGCCACGTAGAGCAGCCGCCGCTCCTCGTCGACGTCCTCCTTGCTGCCGACGCCGAGATCGATCGGGATGCAGCCGTCGACGGTGTTGAGCACGAAGACGTTCTTCCACTCCTGCCCCTTGGCCGAATGGATCGTCGACAGGATCAGATAATCCTCGTCGCGGTGCGGCGGGCCGGCCTCGTCGCTGGTCGCGTCCGGCGGATCGAGTGTCAGCTCGGTGAGGAAGCGCTCGCGCGACGCATAGCCGGAAGCGATCTGCTCGAGCTGCAGGAGATCGGCCCGGCGCGTCGTTGCATCCTCGTGGATACGTTCCAGATGCGGCTCGTACCAGAGCCTGACCTGTTCGATGTCGGCCGGCCATTTTTGCGCGCCGGCGCGCAGGCCGCTATAGAGCGCGACAAAGCCCGGCCAGTCGTCGGCGGCACGCTGCGGCGGCCGATAGCGGGCAAGCCCCATCGTCTCGTCAAGCGAATTTGCCATGGTCTCGACGATCGCATTGGCGGCCGAAGGGCCGATGCCCGGCAGAAGTTGCAGCACGCGAAAGCCGGCGACGCGGTCGCGCGGGTTTTCGGCAAAGCGCAGTACGGCCAGCAAGTCCTTGACGTGAGCTGCATCGAGAAATTTCAGCCCGCCGAACTTGACGAAGGGGATGTTGCGGCGCGTCAGCTCGATCTCCAGCGGGCCGCTATGGTGGGAGGCGCGAAACAGCACCGCCTGTGCTTTGAGAACGGTGCCGGCCTCGCGTTCGGTGAGTATCGCCTGGCAGACATAGCTCGCCTGCTCGGTCTCGTCGCGCACGCTGACCAGCTTCGGCTTTTCCGCAGATTTGCGCTCGGTCCAGAGATTTTTGGTGAAACGTTCCGACGCTTCGCCGATTACCGCATTGGCGGCTGCCAGGATGGTCTCGGTCGAGCGGTAATTGCGCTCCAACATGACGACTTCCGCCGGCTGCGCGAACTGCTTGGGAAAATCCAGGATATTGCGCACTTCCGCGGCGCGGAACGAATAGATCGACTGCGCGTCGTCGCCGACCACCGTCAGCCCAGATCCGTCGGGCTTGAGCGCCGTCAGGATCGATGCCTGCAGCCGGTTGGTGTCCTGGTATTCATCGACCAGCACATGGTCGAAACGCGCACCCAGATGCGCGGCGATTTCCGGCTCGCCGGCCATCTGCGCCCAGTAGAGCAGCAGGTCGTCGTAGTCGAGCACGTTCTGCGCCTGCTTGGCCTCGACATATCGGGCGAACAATTGTTTCAGCTGTTCGGCCCAGCCGGCGCACCACGGAAACACCGAACCCAGCACCTCGCCGAGCGGCGCCTGTGCGTTGACGGCGCGCGAATAGATCGCAAGGCAGGTGCCCTTGGTCGGGAAGCGGGCTTCGGTCTTCGAAAACCCAAGCTCGTGGCGGGCGAGGTTCATCAGGTCGGCGGAATCCTCGCGATCGTGGATGGTGAAGGCCGGATCGAGACCGATCTCCAGCGCATAATCGCGCAGCAGCCTGGCGCCGATGCCGTGGAACGTACCGGCCCAGCTCAGCGCATCGGTAATCACCGAGGCATCGCGCCCCAGCACCTCGCCGGCGATGCGCTCGACCCGCTTGGCCATTTCCGCTGCGGCACGGCGCGAAAATGTCATCAAAAGGATGCGGCGCGGGTCGGCACCCCTGACGATCAGATGCGCGACCCGGTGCGCCAGCGTGTTGGTCTTGCCGGAGCCGGCGCCGGCAATGACCAGCAACGGTCCGGCGATCTTGCCGTCGCCATGTTCGACGGCAAGCCGCTGCTCGGCGTTGAGCTTCGCCAGATAGGCCGGCTGGAAGGACGAATCACGGGCGGCGAGGTTCATCGCCCATCAAGCATCGTTTCTGCTTTGTTCGCAACGGTTTGCGGAGCCGGAATAGGGCCCGTGAGCGAAGAAGCCTTGCGGGCAGGCCTGTCGACTAACGCTCGGGCTCGACGCCCATCCTTGCCGATTGCCGCCGCAGCGCCTCGCGATCGTCCTGCGGCGGTGGCAACAGCAGCGGATCGAAATCGTCGGGCACCTCGTCGATCACTTTCTTGGCGACGCGATAGGCAACATAGACGATTGCCCCGGCGATGAGCAGACGGATCATGCCTTCCTCCATTGATTGTGGAGCAACCGGAGACGCGGCATTTTGTTCCCAGGCCCCTTGGCGAATGCAGGAACGACACCGGCCGCGCAACCAAATCGCCGACGCCTCGTTGTCGGGCGAGAGGAGACTGCGATGAAAAAGCGCTCAATCCTGCTGCTTATGGCAGCTCTGACTGTTGCGGGTTGCGACAACAATATCCAGCCGACCAAGGCCCCTGGCGACACGGTCGATCAGAACCCGCAGGTCGACAAGAATCCGGTGCCGAAGTCGACGACCGGCGGCGATCAGCCCGGCACGCCGCCGAAACAATGACCGCCTCAAATGGCGTCGGCGCCGGTCAAGGAAGGTGGCCGGCGCCGCTTGGGAGGAAGCTGATGGCGCCGGCCAGGCGGAGATCAGGCCCGCCGCACATCCAAGGATAGCCGAGTCTTTCCGCAGCGTCATGGTCGATAGCGTACAGACGGCACGCCCCTGTGGACAAACCTGCCGGCCACAGCAGCATTTGTTCATCACATAGTTCGTTCTTCCCATGGAACAAACCAAGCTGCTGCGTGTTTGGATGTCGATCGGACGCTCCCAAGGCCGCCGTTCACGAAAGAGCCCGCTCTCCTTGTCCCCCCTCAGGATAGCGGGTTCTTTTTGCGTTTTGCGGGAAGTCGCGGCGCGCGGGGTCGACATCACCAGCTTTGTCGGTTTTCGCGCCTTATGCGGCGAACCGGGGCTCAAGCCCTTGCGAAGCATGGTTGTCCCGTGCAAAAGCCCGGCCATGCTGATCATCAACGACCTTTCGCTCCGCATGGCCGGACGCCTGCTTCTCGACCATGCCTCACTGACCTTGCCGGCCGGCAGCAAGGCTGGCCTTGTCGGCCGCAACGGCACCGGCAAGACGACCCTGTTCAAGGCGATCACCGGCGACCTCGCCTCCGAGACCGGCTCGATCAGCCTGCCCAAGAACATGCGCATCGGCCAGGTCGCGCAGGAAGCGCCGGGCACCGAGGAGCCGCTGATCGAGATCGTGCTCAAGGCCGACCTTGAGCGGAGTGCACTGCTCGAAGAGGAAAAGACGGCGACCGATCCGCACCGCATCGCCGACATCCACATGCGGCTGGCCGATATCGATGCGCACTCGGCCGAGTCACGCGCGGCCACCATTCTCGCCGGCCTCGGCTTCGACGATGCCGCGCAGCGGCGCCCGGCCTCGTCCTTCTCCGGTGGCTGGCGCATGCGCGTCGCGCTGGCCGCCGTGTTGTTTGCCGAGCCCGATCTGCTGCTGCTCGACGAGCCGACCAATTATCTCGATCTCGAAGGCACGCTGTGGCTGGAAAACTACGTGTCGAAATACCCGCACACCGTGCTCTTGATTTCGCATGATCGCGACCTGCTCAACCGCGCCGTCAACTCGATCGTCCATCTCGACCAGAAGAAGCTGACCTTCTGGCGCGGCGGCTACGATCAGTTCGAGCGCCAGTACACCGAGCAGCGCGAATTGCAGGAGAAGGGCCGCGTCAAGCAGGAAGCCGCGCGCAAGCACATGGAATCCTTCGTCGAGCGCTTCCGCGCCAAGGCATCGAAGGCGAGGCAGGCGCAGTCGCGCATCAAGGCGCTGGAGAAGATGAAGCCGATCGCCGCGATCGTGAACGACACGGTGCGGCCGTTCTCCTTCCCGGAGCCGGTGAAGACGGTGGCCTCGCCGATCATTGCGCTGAACAACGTCAACGTCGGCTACATCGAGGGCGAGCCGATCCTGAAGAAGATGACGCTGCGCATCGATGCCGACGACCGCATCGCGCTGCTCGGCGCCAACGGCAACGGCAAGTCGACTTTCGCCAAGCTTTTGGCCAGCCGGCTGAAGCCGGAGACCGGCAGCATGACGGTGGCGCCCGGGCTGAAGGTAGCAATCTTCGCCCAGCACCAGCTCGACGACCTCAGGCCCGACGAAAACGCCTATGAGCATGTCCGCCGGCTGATGCCGGAGGCGCCGGAATCCAAGGTGCGCGGCCGCGTCGCCCAGTTCGGCCTGACCACCGAAAAGATGAATACCGCCGCCAAGGATCTGTCTGGCGGCGAAAAGGCGCGGCTGCTGATGGGCCTGTCGGCCTTCGAGGGGCCGAACCTGTTCATCCTCGACGAGCCGACCAACCATCTTGATATCGACAGCCGTGAATCGCTGATCCATGCGCTGAACGATTTTCCCGGCGCGGTCATCCTGATCTCGCACGACCGCCATCTGCTCGAAGCGACCGCCGACCGGCTGTGGCTGGTCAAGGACGGCGCGGTTAATCCGTATGACGGCGATCTCGAGGATTACAAGACGCTGGTCACCGGCGTCTCCGGCGACCGCCGCGGCAAGCGCGAGGCGGACAAAGCCTCGAAGGCCGACCGCCGCCGCGATGCGGCCGCGCGCCGCGCCGCCTTCGAGCCGCTGGCCAAGGAAATCCGCGCCACCGAAGCGCTGATGGACCGCCTCCGCAAGCGCATCGACCTGATCGAGGACGAACTCGCCAACCCGGCCGTCTACGAAAAGGACCCCTCGACCGCGACAAGGTTGGCCAAGGAGCGCTCACAACTTGCGCAACAGCTGGCCGGCCATGAGGAAAAATGGCTGTCGATGTCGGCGGAGTACGAGGAAGGCACGGCGGAGTAGGAAGAGCGCAATCTCCCCCCTCGCGGGGGAGATGCCCGAAATGCCGCGCCTACGACGCGTTGCTCAAGCGTGTCGCGGTCATGTGGCCGGGTACGTTCCCGGATACCCAAATGGTTCGCGGTAGGAGGTGAATGAGATGCTTGAAGGTCGGGAGTGGCGCAAAAAAGATGGAGCGTCAGACGAAGCGATCGAGAAACTCAGGGACGTGGGGCCTTTGGTCCTGCCTGAAAGCTATGTTGCCCTTCTCTCTTTCAGCAACGGTGGTGAGGGCCCCCTGCCAGTCCAGCCGCTATGGCTTGCCTTGCACGCTGCGGAAGAGGTGATCGAAATAGAGCAACAGGGGACATTCAAGGAGTTCTTTCCGGGTTTTTTCGTTATCGGCAGCAACGGGGGCGGCGAGGCGATTGCGTTCGATCTACGCACAGTGGGGCTTTATCCGCTCGTTGCGTTTGACATGACAAATATCGATCTTGTCGAAAGCGTTTGGCCCATTGCGCCGGACTTTGATGCATTCTTGGACTTGATCGGCCTTTCCGACGAATAGCCCAGAGGGGGATGTAGGCCCGCCCATCTGGCCCTACACGCCGCTATCACAACCGGCTAGTTTGCTCCCATGAATCAGCACGCCAAGCTCAAAATCGGCCATTCGGCCTGTCCGCATGATTGCCCTTCGACCTGCGCGCTCGAGGTCGAACTGCTCGACGAAAAGCGCATCGGCCGTGTCCATGGCGCCAAATCCAACAGCTACACGGCCGGCGTCATCTGCGCCAAGGTCGCCCGCTATGCCGACCGCGTCCATCATCCCGACCGCCTGCTGAAGCCGCTGGTGCGGGCCGGCGCCAAGGGCGACGGCGCCTGGAAGGAATCCAGCTGGGAGGCGGCGCTCGATCTGGTCGCTGAAAAATTCATCGCGGCGGAGGCAAAATACGGCTCGGAGACGGTCTGGCCCTATTACTATGCCGGCACGATGGGGCTGGTGCAGCGCGACGGCATCGAGCGGCTCAGGCACGCCAAAAAATACTCCGGCTTCTTCGGTTCGATCTGCACCAATCTGGCCTGGACCGGCTGGATGATGGGCGCCGGCGCGCTGCGCGGCCCCGACCCGCGCGAAATGGCAAAGTCCGACTGCGTGGTGATCTGGGGCACCAACGCCGTGGTCACGCAGGTCAACGTCATGACCCACGCCATCAAGGCGCGCAAGGAACGCGGCGCCAAGATCGTCGTCATCGACGTCTACGAAAATGCAACGATGAAGCAGGCCGATCTCGGCCTGGTGCTGAAGCCCGGCACCGACGGCGCGCTGGCCTGCGCGGTGATGCACGTGCTGTTCCGTGACGGCATGGCCGACCGCACCTATCTAGAAAAATACACCGACGATCCGCACGGTCTGGAAGCGCATCTCAAGACGCGGACGCCGCAATGGGCCGCTGACATCACCGGGCTTTCCGTCGACGAAATCGAGGCCTTCGCCCGCCTCGTCGGCACGACGAAGAAGACCTATTTCCGCCTCGGCTACGGTTTTTCGCGGCAGCGTAACGGTTCGGTCAACATGCATGCCGCAGCCTCGATCGCGGCGGTCACCGGCTGCTGGCAGTATGAGGGAGGCGGCGCCTTCCATACCAATTCGGGCATCTTCAAGCTCAACCAGGAACTGCTCGAAGGCACGCGGATGCGCGACCCCGCGATCCGTCATCTCGATCATTCGCGCATCGGCCCGGTGCTGACCGGGGCTGAGGATGCGCTCTATGGCGGCCCACCGCTGACGGCGCTACTGATCCAGAACACCAATCCGGTCAATGTCGCGCCGGAGCAGCGGCTGGTGAAGCAAGGTTTTCTGCGCGACGATCTGTTTTCCTGCGTGCATGAGCAGTTCATGACCGACACCGCCAAGCTCGCCGATGTGGTGCTGCCGGCGACGATGTTTCTCGAGCATGACGACGTCTACAAGGGCGGCGGCAACCAGCACATCACACTCGGGCCGAAGCTGATCGACCCGCCGGAAGGTCCGCGCACCAACCATTTCGTCATCGAGGAGCTCGGCAAAAGGCTCGGTGTCGCCGATCGTCCTGGCTTCGGCATGACCGAGCAGCAGCATATCGACATCATTCTGGGCAAGCGCGGGCTGGGCAGCTTTTCGAGCCTGAAAGAGCAGAAATGGGTCGATTTGCAGCCGGATTTCGCGGCCGCGCATTTCTTGGAAGGCTTCGGCCATGCCGACAAGAAATTCCATTTTCGCGCCAACTGGACCGGGCAGGCGTCGCCCAATCGGCCACCGAAAAGCATGGGCCTGTTCGGGCCGGTGGCGCGCCTGCCGGAATTCCCCGATCATGTCGACCTGATCGAGGTGGCGGACGAGGCGCACCCGTTCCGGCTGACCACCTCGCCGGCGCGCAATTTCCTCAATTCGACCTTTGCCGAAACGCCGGTATCGCAGGCAAAAGAGCGCCGGCCGGAGCTGCTCTTGCATCCCGATGATGCGGCGGCACTCGGCGTCGCCGACGGTGGCCGCATCGAGGTCGGCAACCAGCGTGGCGAGGTGGTGCTGCACGCGAAGCTGTTCGACGGCATCAAGCGCGGCGTCGTAGTCGCCGAAGGCATCTGGCCCAACAGCGCCCATGAGCGCGGCGAGGGCATCAACGTGCTGACCGGCGCCGATGCGCCGGCGCCCTATGGCGGCGCCGCCTTCCACGACAACAAGGTCTGGCTGCGCCCGGCGGATTGAGCGTCGGAACGATATCTCCATCCGGCCGTTTTCGCGTGGCGGGTGGAGGCATTGTCATGGCAGAAGTGTTGCCGGCGCCGGATCCCATCGGAAGGACACTGTCGTCCGGCGAACTCGTAACCACGATGTCCCACTTTCATCGCGCCGAGATTGCGCGCATGGCTGGGTGGCGTGACCGCCTGGACCGGACGAGCAACTGGGCGATAACCGTTGTCGCAGCCATGCTGTCCGTTTCGCTTTCGACAGCCAGCGCTCACCATGGCGTGCTGCTGTTTGCCATGCTGCTTGTTCTGCTGCTGCTGTGGATAGAGGCCCGCCGATATCGCTTCTTCGACTTCTATCGGGCTCGCGTGCGCCAGTTCGAACGGCACTATTTCGCGCAGATATTCTCGCCGCAGCCGGACTTCGCGTCCGATTGGCTGTTGATCGTCGGCGAGAGCCTGCGCGCGCCGAAATTCCTGATTTCGCAACGCGTGGCTTTGGCGCGCCGCCTGCGTCGCAATTACATTTACATGCTGCTGATTCTGCTGCTGGCCTGGATCCTCAAACTGTCGACCCCCAGTCTTCTGGCCGAAGGCGTCCGCATCGGCTTCGTCGGGTCGATGCGTGAGGCCGTCGCCAGTGCTGCCCTGGGTCCCGTTCCTGGTGGCGCCATCGTCGTGCTGGTCGCCGTCCTCTATGCAGGCCTGCTGGTGACAGCCTTTCTGACAGAGAGCGACGACGGCGAACTCTCCTTCGGTGACGTCCACGTCTAGCAACGCAACGCCCTGTCGCGCGTTGTTGGACACGTGCATTGGGCGATGGGGGTTTCATGGCTTGGCAGGCTCCGACACGTTCAAGCCTGACACTGCTGGTTTGCGCTTTCGTCCCCGCGGGCGCGGCCTGGGCAGCGGAGACGCTCGTTGTCGGTACCCGGGCCTCCGGCATGGGTGGTTCGGGCGAAGGCGCTTTCGTCGCCGAGATCGTGCTTCTGCTGCTTGTTGGGCGCGGCCTGGGCGAAGTGCTGCAGCGTTATGGCCAGCCGGCAATCATGGGCCAACTGATCGGCGGCATCCTGCTCGGTCCTTCGCTGTTCGGCTGGCTGTGGCCGTCGGCCCAGCACCTGATCTTTCCCAGTGATCCTGCGCAAAAGGGCATGATCGACGCCGTCTCGCAGCTCGGCATCCTGATGCTGCTTTTGCTGACCGGCATGGAGACGGACCTGCGGCTGGTGCGCCGGGTTGGCGCGGCCTGTTTTTCCATTTCGGCTACCGGCGTCGTGGTGCCCTTCATCTGCGGTTTCGCGCTGGCGCAGTTCCTGCCGGACGCATTGCTGGCTGACCCCACGCAACGTACCGTCGCCGGGCTGTTCCTGGGCACCGCGCTGTCGATCTCGTCGGTCAAGATCGTCGCCATGGTGGTGCGCGAGATGAACTTCATGCGCCGCAACCTCGGACAGGTGATTATTTCCTCGGCAATCATCGAGGACACGATCGGCTGGCTGGTCATCGCCGTAACCTTCGGCATCGCCACCAATGGCAGGCTGCAGCTCGTACCGCTGGTGACCACCATCGCCGCCGTGGCACTGTTCATGGTGTTCTCCTTCACCATTGGCCGCCGTCTTGTCTTCACCTTGATCCGCTGGACCAACGATCAATTCCGCAGCGAGTTTGCGGTGATCACCATGATCCTCATCATCATGGGCGTGATGGCGCTGATCACCAACATGATAGGCGTCCATACCGTGCTGGGGGCGTTCGTCGCCGGTATCCTTGTCGGGGAATCGCCCATCCTCTCCAGCCATATCGAAGGCCAGCTTCGCGGCGTCATCACCGCGCTGTTCATGCCGATCTTCTTCGGCATGGCGGGGCTTTCCGCCGATCTCACCGTGCTCGCCGATCCAACCCTTGCCATGCTGACGGGCGCTCTCGTGGTCATCGCCAGCATCGGCAAGTTTGGCGGCGCGTTCATCGGCGCCAAGCTCGCCGGCATGTCGTTCAAGGAAGCAATCGCCGTCGGCAGTGCCATGAACGCGCGCGGCTCGACCGAGGTGATCGTCGCCAGCATCGGCCTGTCGATGAACATCCTGTCGCACAATCTCTTCACCATGATCGTTACCATGGCCGTGATCACCACGCTGGCCATGCCGCCGATGCTGCGCTGGGCGCTCGGCCGGCTGCCGGTTGGGCACGACGAGCAGCAGCGTGTCGAGCGCGAGGCGTTGGACGAATACGGCTTCATTTCCAGGCTGGAGAGGCTGCTGGTGCTGGTCGACGACAGCAGGATCGGCAAGTTCACTGCATATCTCGCCGGACTGGTCGGCGGAGGCAGCGGCATGCCCACCACCTTGCTTCAGCCGAAGGACGGCCGAATTGACAGGCCAACCGACAGCAAAGGACAGGAGCGCGCCCTGCAGGAAATCAAGAAGGGCGCAAAAAAGAGCGCTCAGGCGGTGAAACGGATCGAAGATACGCTTGTCGACAAAGTCCATCTGACGGCCCGCACCGAATTGGAAGCCACGGGTGAGACGATCGCCGAAGAGGCCCGCAAGGGATACGGCCTGTTGCTGGTCGGCCTTGACGATGTGCTGACCGCCGATGGCGCCTTCGCGCCGGCCCTCAACGACATTGCCGCGGGATTTGACGGCCCGCTTTGCCTGGTCCTGAACGGCGGCAATGCTGGCGAAAAGATGCCGACGCTGAAGGCCGGCACCAGCATTCTCGTCCCCGTCAACGGTACCCAGGTGGCGCGTCGCGCCGCCGACTTGGCGCTGGCGCTGGCCCGTCCAAACCGGGCGCGGATCAAGGTTCTCTACGTCTCGCAAAAGGCGGCCAAGGGCCGCAGGTCGACATCGGTGTCACATAGCCGCGAAGAGGCCGTGCTGAAAGACATCGCCGATCTGGCGGGCCGCTACGGCCTGCATATCGACACCGCGTTCCATACCCGCGTCACACCCGACAAGGCGATCACCCGGGAGGCGGCCAAAGGCGCGGCGATCGTCGTGATGGGCGTCACTCAACGTCCGGGCGAGGACCTGTTCTTCGGCGAAACCGCCGGCGCTGTTTTAGCCGCCTGCAATTGCCCCGTGGTGCTTCTGGCCAGCGCGCGGCCCAAGCATGACGCCGCTGGCGCTGAACTGGCAGCGTGAATTTCACGGCGCATTGATCCGTCGGCAGGAATGTCGATCGAGCCTCTGAAAGCGCTGATCAGCCAAACGTAAAAGAGCTCGAACCGAACGGTTCGGTTCTGTTGACAGAGAGTACAGGAAAGGGCGAACGCCGGCTCAAAGAATGTTCGCGCGGCAAATCACCACTGACCGCATAACTAGCTGAAAAGAAAGAAGAACATTGTGGCACAAGGAGCTGCATGTCGAATTTCAAGCGGCCAATTTGGCGCACCCGTACAAAATTTTCGTGATTGGAAACGACAGGCTTGCCGACCCATCTCGGGGTGGTCCGAGCGACGCGAATTCCTCCCGAGGCACGCCACTTGACGGACAGACTAAAGAACTACCGGAGTACCCGAAATGACCAAGCTCGCTCTTACCGCCGCCGCCATCCTCGTTGCCACCGGCACTGCTTTTGCCGGCAGCGACCATTATGGCTCGGACAACGTCAACCAGCCGGCCGCTGCTGCTGCTGCCAACGTCGACAACACCTTCACCGGTTCGATCCGCAAGCCAGTTACTTCCGAGCGTACCGGTGCCAAGATAACCTCCGAGTCGGTGGCGCCTGAATCCGGCCAAGGCATCTGGGGCCGCTGATTATCACGGCCCGCAACACAAAGAGCGGCGGGCTTGGCCCGCTACTCTTGCTTTCGCGTATCAACGGGCGTGTGCGCCGAATAGCATCCTGCGCCAATCGAATACGTTGATCTGCAGGTTTCATCTGTAGCCACAATCTCGGTTGCTGAAATCGTCCAGCAACGTGCACATCGGAAAAAGCCGGGTGCGTATTCGTCGGCGCGGACAGCGCTCTCATCTCGAATGCGTCGAAAGCAACGACAACTCACGAATGACCAGTACACTGGAGTACCTGAAATGACCAAGATTGCTCTTACCGTCGCCACCATCGTCCTCGTCGCCACGGGCAGCGCCTTTGCAGGCAGTGATCACTATGGTTCGGACGGCGTCAACCAGCCGGCCGCGCCTGTTGGCAACGCGCCTGTCGGCACCATCGACAGCGGGTTTACCGGTTCCATCCGCAAGCCGCTGACGGCCGAGCACAACGCCGTCGACACCGAGGCGACGACCCGGTTCGGCACTGATCAACCCGTAGTGCCCCAATCTGGCCGGGGCAACTGGGGCCGATAGTTCCTCAAACCCCGGAGCACGAAGAGCGGCGGGCTTGGCCCGCCGCTTTTGTTTGTGCGAAGCCGGGTTTGGCCGAAAGGTCGGCGATCCCCCGGCCTGTCAGGCAGTCCCTAGCGAAGATCCTTCGGCCAAATGCAGTGCGTCAGCCGGGCGCTGCCGAAGGTGAGACCGGCCCAATCGCCATCGACGTCGAACCGAGCCAGGGCCGCGGTCGGGAATTTTTCCGCCAGTTTTTTCAGCGCCGCTTCATCAGATCCAGCCCCGGCAAGACCGCGCGCGAACTCCTCCAACCCGGGATTGTGGCCAAGCACCAGCAGCGTTCCGGTCCCCGCCTTCACTTGCCGCACCTTGGCGAGGATGTCCGCCGCTGCTGCCTCGTAAAGCGCCTGGGCAGATTTGGCCTGCACCTTCGCCGGCAATTCCGCCGAGACCAGCCGCCATGTGTCGCGGGTGCGCAGTGCCGGCGACACCAGCGCCAACTCCGGCAGCCAGCCGCGCCGGGCCAGTTCGCGCCCGACCAGTGGTGCTGCCTTCAGCCCGCGCGCGGACAGCGGCCGGTCGAAGTCGATGAGGTCGGGATCGTCCCAACTCGACTTGGCGTGACGCAGGAGCAGCAGTTGCTTCATGGATTCAATTCAAGTCCAAGAGATGTCCGGCTGAAAGTCTTTCCCATAGCCGCCGCCATGTTTTGTGCCCATGGCGGTATCAAAACTCGCCCAAAGCGCACCAAAGATGAACAGGCCTACATGCCGTTCATCTTTATCCCATCTGACCAAAATGTCTGCTTCAGTGATGGCCCAATCGCCCGATCGAAGGTGAATTGCACCGACGACGGGACCTACTCGTCCGTCCTCGATCCGACAGAGATAAAAATATGCCGTGGCACTTTTCGGATCGTCCGCCTCGTCGTACTCGAAGACGCCGGCGAGATCACGCTTTGTCCGGATCGCGCTGTCGAAAACGTCCATTGATCTATTCTGTCATTCCCCGGCGATTTATTGGCCGTTTCTGCGGACCCTCACGGCGTGATCCGCGCCAGGTGCTCGAGATCGGTCTCTTCGCGCAGCGGGTCGGGCGCGATCACCACCGACGTGGCGTTGTCGGCATCGTCGGCGAAGCGCGAAAACACCGTGCGGCCGCCTTCCATCCGCGCCTTGCCTTCGGCGACTAGGCCCAGCGCCAGCGGATAGAGCTGGTGCTCGGCCTTGAGCACGCGCGCGGCCAGCGTATCCTCATTGTCGCCGACCATCACCGGCACGGCGGCCTGGGCGATGATCGGCCCGTCATCCATGTCGAGCGTGACGAAATGCACCGTGCAGCCATGGATGCGCATGCCTGCGCGCAGCGCCCGCGCATGCGTATCCAGCCCCTTGAAGGCAGGCAGCAGGGCAGGGTGGATATTGATCATGCGGCCCTGCCACTTCTCTACGAAGCGCGCGCCGAGGATGCGCATATAGCCGGCCAGCGCGACGATCTCGGCGCCGAACGACAAGAGGGCCGCATCGATCGCCTCGTCATGCGCTTGCTTGCTGGCATAGTCGGAGCGCGAAATCACTCTGGTGGCGATGCCGCGCGCCGCGGCGATGCCAAGGCCGGCGGCATTGGCGCGGTCGGAGATGACGCCGACGATCTCGGCCGGATAGGCCGGGTTGCTCGCCGCCGCAACCAGCGCCGTCATGTTGGAGCCGCGCCCCGAGATCAGTACGACCGTCCGTTTCCTGGTCATAGGCCAATCGAGCCCCGATAGATGACGCCGGCATCGCGGCGCGGCACGATCTGGCCGATCGGCGTCACCGTCTCGCCGGCCTCCTGCAGAACGGCAGCGACCTGCGCCGCCTGGCCGGAGGCGACGACCAGGATCATGCCGATGCCGCAATTGAAGGTCCGCATCATCTCTTCCGGCGCGACGCCGCCGGTCTTGGCCAGCCACGAAAACACCGGCGGCACCTCGATGGCGCCGAGATCGAGCTCGGCCGAAAAATCCTTGGGCAGAACGCGCGGGATATTTTCGGGAAAGCCGCCGCCGGTGATATGGGCTAGCGCCTTGATGCCATGCGTGTTGCGGATCGCCTTGAGGATCGACTTGACGTAGATGCGCGTCGGCTCGAGCAGCGCCTCGGCCAGCGTCGCCTCGTCATTGAACGGCGCCGGATCGCCCCAGCCAAGGCCGCTTACGGCGACGATGCGGCGGACCAGCGAAAAGCCGTTCGAATGCAGGCCCGACGAGGCGAGGCCGAGCAGCACGTCGCCTTCGACGATGTCGTCGGTCGGCAGCAGCTGGCCGCGTTCGGCGGCACCGACGGCAAAGCCGGCAAGGTCGTAATCCTTGTCGTGATACATGCCGGGCATTTCCGCCGTCTCGCCGCCGATCAGCGCGCAGCCGGCCTGCCGGCAGCCGGCAGCGATACCGCCGACGATCGAAGCACCCTGGTCGGGATCGAGCTTGCCGGTGGCGAAATAGTCGAGGAAGAACAGCGGCTCGGCGCCTTGCACGACGATGTCGTTGACGCACATGGCGACGAGGTCGATGCCGATCGTATCGTGCTTGCCGGCATCGATGGCGATCTTCAGCTTGGTGCCGACGCCGTCATTGGCGGCCACCAGCACCGGATCGGTGAAGCCGGCGGCCTTGAGGTCGAACAGGCCGCCGAAGCCGCCGATCTCGCCATCGGCGCCCGGCCGGCGGGTGGCGCGCACCAGCGGCTTGATCTTCTCGACCATGAGGTTGCCGGCATCGATGTCGACGCCCGCTTCGGCATAGGTGAGCCCGTTCTTGCGCTTGCTCATTTCCGGCGCCTGCTCATCTGTTGCGCTTGCCTGTCGCTGGTTTCATTCGCTTGCGGGCTCTTCGCATGAACGGTTTTGCCCCGCAAGGCAAGCGCGTGATGATGGTGTTTCAGTTGGATAACGGCGGAACCGGGCGTGATACACTCCAACAGTAAAAAGAAATCCCTGCCAGAATTGCGGCGAGGCCTCCGACGGTGGCAAGAGACCTGATCTCACCGTCGAAGGGCAGGGTCCCATACGAGAAGCCGGCGGCGATCAAAGCCGCCGCGGCAGTCCACAGACCTGGCTTTGCAGCGACTGACCTTGAGAAAACGAACGCGACGACAGCGGCGGTCAGCCAGAGGGGCCAAGAGACGACCACGCCTACGGCCAGATAAAGAGCGAAGGTCGAAAGAAGATCCTGCGCTGCCACGTTGCGGTGCGAGGCTCCGAAAAATGCGAAGACCAAAAGACTTTCCGTCAGTCCGGCCAGATAACAAAGCGTTACTCGCCAAGCGATTGTGATTCTCTGCGCCATCGTCATTCAGCAGTGGGGAAATAGGCTGTCGCTTCACGGGCTCTTCGCATGAACGGCCGCACCTCGCAAGGATGACGGCGGGATCAGACGGTCTTGGCTCGACAAAGGAGTGGACAGTCGCCCAAGCTGCCCCCCTTATGGACGCCCCTCTCGTTCCGCCAGAACCATGTCGACGCGGTCGAGTTGTGCCTTGGCGTAGCCGCTCAGCGCTATTCCGCCATTGTTCGTTCGAATCCAGTGCACAGCCTGCTTAACCCGCTCGTAGTGCCCAAGTTCGATTTCGCAGGCAATCAGCGCGAGGATTCGAACTGCGAAGGGCTGTGTGAATTCGTAAGGTTTGTCGAGCAACTCGCTATGTCCGGCGACGTAACTGGCGAGGTCCGGGTTCTGAGCCCTGATCCGTCGCGCCAGCTCGACATATTTCCCCAGCAACCTATCTATGCTCGTCTGGTCAAGGTGCTCAAAGTAACGAGCATAAGCTTTCAGCTCATTGTTAAATATCGTTTCAGGATGAAACTGCGACAGTCCGGGCCAGATCCATTTTTTGCCGTACAGCCTTTCAAGCAACGGCCTGACGGTAAGAAAGTCCAGGTAAACGAGCATGTTCAAATGAACATCGCCATGGCTTGCAGTAAAGGCCTCTTCGAGAATCAGGCTGATATCGTCGCTCCGGTCGACTTCGAAGACGCCTTTCCGGATGCGGCGAAAGCCATGTCCCGTCATGAACGTATCGAGATACTTACGCACTTCGCCAACGGCCAAAGACAAGGTTCCACTCCCTCTCTGTTGCGCATCGTGCCTTGCTAGCGGCCTATTAGTCCATCCAAAGCGCGCCTTGTTTCCTAACGGCCAAAGGATAGCGCGCTTCGGGCTCGCTTCCATTTGGTTAGTTCAACGCTGGCTATTCTTCACGCCCCTCTGCGTTGATTGCAAATTGCGCGGCGAAAGCCCGGATATAAGCCGGCCGAGCTTCCCCGCGCGCTACATAGGCAGCCAAGTTTTGATATTCGTCCAAAATGCCTGACATTCTTAGTCGCAGCAGCACCGATACCATCAATAAATCGCCTGCGCTGAACGTATCATCGAGCCAGTCGGCGACGCCCAAGTGGGCCGAGAGTTTGTCCAGCCGAGCGCGAACACGGTCCTTTACTAACGGCAAGCGCTCCTCGCTCCAAGGCTTGTCACGTTCGAATATTCTTGCCGTCGTTAATTCGAGGATCGTCGGCTCGACGGTGTTAAGTGCGGCAAACATCCACGTGATCGCACGCGCGCGGGCATTGGGATCCTTCGGCAGCAATCCCGCATGCTGCTCAGCAAGGTGAAAGACGATCGAGCCGGTTTCGAACAGCGAGAGAGAACCTTCCTCATAGGTGGGGATCTGGCCGAAGGGATGGATGGCCAGATGGCCAGGCGCCTTCATTTCTGCGAAGGAAACAAGACGAACCTCATACGGCTGCCCCACTTCTTCGAGCGCCCAGCGAACGCGCGTATCGCGCGCCAGTCCCTTGCCGCCATCGGGCGATCGTTCAAATGCTGTGATAGTGATTGTCATCGCGTCCGTTTCCTTGCTGGGCAAATTTCCTCGGCTTCCTATCGTGAGACGAATGAGCCTCCCCGAAATCGACATCGGTCTTGACCTATTTCATTGCTGGCGCCCTCGTGGGGAGATTGGCAGCTTCTGTGTCGCTTCTCACTTGCCGTAACCCTCCATCTCCATCATGTATCGACAAACAAGAGCGACGGGATATGCGTTTGACCATCCCCAACATGATCACGATCATGCGCTTCGTGCTGGTGCCGGCCGTGGTGCTGGCCATGCTGCAGGAACGCTGGGACTGGGCCTTTGCCGGCTTCCTCATTGCCGGCATTTCCGACGGCGTCGACGGCTTCATCGCCCGTCATTTCAACCAGTTTTCCAGGCTCGGCGCCTATCTCGATCCGATGGCCGACAAGCTGCTGCTGGTCTCGGTTTTCGTGGTCCTGGGCTTCAGCGGCGAACTGCCGCTGTGGCTGGTCGTTACCATGGTGTCGCGCGACGCACTGATCGTCTGCGCCGTGCTTTTATCCACCGTCATGGCGCATCCGGTCGAGATGAAGCCGCTCCTGGTGTCGAAGGCCAACACCGCGATCCAGATCGTGCTGGCGGCAGTGGTGTTGGGCGAGCTCGCCTTCGACATCCGTCTCGATCCGCTGAGGCCGGCCCTCATATTGCTGTCCGGGGTCTTGACCGTGGCTTCGGCCGCGGCCTATCTCGTGGCTTGGCTGAGGCATATGAGCGGCTATGGCGAAGGCTCCACACCCGGCACCTGAACACGGGGCACCTGACCACCGGGCACCTGACGAACGGTCCATCGACGCCGAGGCCGAAGCCGCGGCAGCGGAGGCTGCGGCATCGGCGTCGTTTCGCCGCCAGATCCGCTTCTGGCTGGTCAGCGCCATCATCCTCGCCGTCTTCCTTTATGTCTTCAGCGGCATCCTTCTGCCCTTCGTTGCCGGCATGGTGCTCGCCTATTTCCTCGATCCTGTGGCCGACCGGCTGGAGCGCCTCGGCCTGTCCAGGCTGATGGCGACGGTGGTCATCCTCATCGCCTTTATCGTCGTCCTGGTGCTGGCCGTCGTCATCCTGGTTCCGGTGCTCGCCTCGCAGATGGCTGATTTCGCCAGCAAGCTGCCGGACTATCTGACCCGGCTGCAGGGCCTGATCACCAGCTTCGACCCGAAATGGCTGGAAGAAAAATTCGGCGTCGACGCCAACGGTCTGCGTGAAGGCTTGAACTCGCTGCTGACCTCCGGCTTCGGCCTCCTGACCACCGTCTTCACCTCGATCTGGAGCTCCGGCGTGGCGCTGGTCTCGGTGGTCAGCCTGTTCGTGGTGACGCCGGTCGTCGCCTTCTACATGCTGCTCGACTGGGACCGCATGGTGGCAATCGTCGACAGCTGGGTGCCGCGCGACTATGTCAAGACCGTCAGGGCGATCGCCAGGGACATCAATACGGCAACCGCCGGCTTCGTGCGCGGACAGGGCACGCTGTGCCTGGTGCTGGGCGCCATGTATGCCACCGGCCTGACGTTGACGGGCCTGAATTTCGGCATCCTCATCGGCCTGTTTGCCGGGCTGATCTCGTTCATCCCCTATGTCGGCTCGCTGACCGGCCTGGTGCTGGCCGTCGGCGTCGCCTTCGTCCAGTTCTGGCCGGACTGGACCATGATCGCGGCGGTGGCCGGCGTGTTCTTCGTCGGGCAGTTCATCGAGGGCAATATCCTGCAGCCGCGGTTGGTCGGCAAAAGCGTCGGTCTGCATCCGGTGTGGCTGATGTTTGCGCTGTTTGCCTTCGGCGCGCTGTTCGGCTTCGTCGGCCTGCTGATTGCCGTGCCGGCTTCCGCCGCCGTTGCCGTTCTGGTGCGTTTCGCCATCGCCCGCTATCTCGAATCGCCGCTCTACAAGGGCCATGCCGACGAGCCGGTGCCGCCGCTGCAGGTGCGGCGCCGCGGGGGCGCGCGCGGTTGAGCCAGATGCCGGACAAGATCGATCCGCCGCGTCAATTGCCGCTCGATCTAGGCCACGGCACCGGCTATTCGCGCGACGAGCTCGTCGTCTCCAGCACCAACAGCCAGGCGGCGGCGCTTGTCGACCGCTGGCCGGACTGGCCGTCGCCGGTCGTTGTGCTGGCCGGGCCGGCCGGCTCGGGGAAAACCCATCTGGCCTCGATTTGGCGGACCCGCGCCGACGCCGTGAAAGTGGAGGCCGGCCGCATCGGCGAGTGCATCGAAAACCTCGGCCCGCATCCGGCCCTGATCGACGATATCGATGCGGAACCGATCGATGAGCACGGCCTCTTCCACCTGATCAACGCGGTGCGCGGCGCCGGCTCGACCTTGCTGTTGACGGCGCGGCGCTTCCCGTCCGCCTGGGGCGTCAGGCTGCCCGACCTGGCGTCGCGGCTGAAGGCGGCGGCGACCGTCGAGATCCACGAACCCGACGATCTTCTGCTGGCCGGCGTCATCACAAAGCTGTTCGCCGACCGCCAGGTCGAGGTCGAGCCGCATGTCGTGCAATATCTGGTGCGCCGCATCGAGCGCTCGCTGGCCACTGCCATGCGCGTGGTCGAACGGCTCGACCGCACCGCGCTCGAGCGCAAGACGCCGATCACCCGCGCGCTCGCCGCCGAGACCGTCAGCGCCATGGACGAAGGGCAGGGCGAGTTCGAGATTTAGAGGATACAAAATGACGTCTGAATTCAGTGCATACGACATCATTGATCCGTTTCTGATGTCGTGGGCAAATCGGCACGGAATACGGGTCGCCACTAAATATCGCGACGACGATGTCCGTTCTATCTGGGTTTACGACAAGAATGGCAATCGTCGTGCTCAGTTGTGGCTCAATTTGCCTGACGTCAACGGCAACGTAACCATTGTGGCGTCGGTGCTGGATCCTAAAAGCGCTACACAAATGGGGTGGCAGAGAGGAACGCCACGCGTCTCCCGAAATGCTGCAAGCCGCCCTTGAAGAACTACGGCCAATGGTTTTTGGCTGGGCCGGGGAAGGTGCATATACCTAGTTCTTACCTCGGCCGGTGTCTCATTTCGGGAAACAAACCTGGCATCTGTCTTGCACCTGACAGCTTGCCGGCTAATCCCGGTCCTGATTGCGTATCAAATCAGGTAGTAGGCTCGCCGGGAGATGGGTGGTTGGGGTTCTCTTCCCGGCGAGCTTGCCATATGCGGCGATCCGACCAGTCGCCTTGAAGTGTGATTTTCTCGCCAGCTGATAGCGATATTCTCAACGCTGTCGGTCTTGCCTGGAAATGATATCGGCGACGTATTTTGATCGAGAGCCGTCCCACCCGCAGGCCGTGCATCGGCCGCTTTCGAAATTATGTTCGCAGTTTGGATATCCATAGAGCAGAGATGCGCATTCGGCACATAGACTGGCCATTGCGCTGCTGTCGGAAAAATATGTGCTGCCGCACTCATCGCAGGTCGCGATTGGTCGGTCCGTCATTGCTCTAGCCTCGCTACCGTTTCAGACCGATCGTCTCCCCCAAGCGCCGCTCGTTCCACGCCAAACCGCCGGCGATAGTCGCCGGGCACCAATCCGGTTATCCTGGCGAATACTTTGCGGAACGAGCCGGGATCGTCATAGCCGACCTCCCAGGCGATCTGGTCGATCGCTCGTATCGTGGTTTCCAGCATCTCGCGCGCCTTGCCGACGCGCAGGTGCTGGCAATATTCGGTCGGCTTGAGGCCGGTGGCGTTGCGGAACCTGCGCAGAAAAGTCCGCTCCTCCAGCCCGGCGTGATCGGCCATGGCGCCAAGCGTCACATCGCGCGCGCCGTTCGCCTGCAGCCAGTGCTGCACCTTGAGAATCGCTTCGTCGCCGTGGGTCAGCCGCGGCGCAAACGGACTGTAAAAACGTTGCTCGCGGCCCGGCGGGTCGATCAGCATGAAACGCGCCGTGTCCATCATCACGGCTGACCCGAGCACCCGGTCCACCAGCTTCAGGCCGAGGTCGGTCCAGGCCATGTAGCCGCCCGCGGTGATGATGTCGCTATCGTCAATGACCAGCCTGTCGGCGTCGAGCAGGATGTCGGGAAAGCGTAGCGCCAGCGCGTCGCGATAGGCCCAGTGCGTCGTCGCCGCGCGACCGGACAACAGGCCGGTCTCGGCAAGCACGAAGGCGCCGGCGCAGACCGAGCCGAGGGTCGCGCCTGCCGCATGACGGTCCCTGAGCCAGCCGGCATAGGGCGCGGCTGCTTCCCGAGCGATCGGATCTCCCAAGGTCGGCGGGAGGATAACCATGGCTGGTTCATTGTCGGCGCCGGGGTCGCTGTCGAAGGTGCGGACTACGGTGTGGCCCGCGTCCTCCAATTGCCAATGACTGACGCGAAGCCTCAACGCGTCCGGCGACCGCTCGACAGCCAGCCGGTTTGCCAGCATGAAAAGATCGGTCAGGCCGAGCACGGCTGCTTCCTGCACGCCGGGATACAAGACAAGGCCGATTTCGATCAGATCACGCGCAGCCGTCATTTGTCAGTTTTGCCACGTTGAATGTCCGTTTTGCCAATGCTCACCCTGGCCGCACTGTTATAATTTGTCCAGCTGAAGGGGGCTAAAAGCTTCCCTGTTACCCCCAACTTTTCCATCAAGGAGTAGGACGATGAGCACATTCACCACCCATGACGGCACCGAGATTTTCTACAAGGATTGGGGCAAGGGCCAGCCGATCGTGTTCCATCACGGCTGGCCGCTGAGCTCAGACGACTGGGACAACCAGATGCTGTTCTTCCTCGAAAAGGGCTACCGCGTCATCGCACATGACCGCCGCGGCCACGGCCGCTCGTCGCAGACCGCGACCGGCAATGAGATGGACACCTACGCCGCCGACGTTGCGGCGCTGGCGGCGCATCTCGATCTCAGGGATGCGATCCACATCGGCCATTCGACCGGTGGCGGCGAGGTGGCCCGTTACGTCGCGCTTTATGGCGGTGGCGGCCGCGTTGCCAAGGCGGTACTGATCGGCGCCGTGCCGCCGATCATGGTCAAGACCGACAGCAATCCGGGTGGCCTGCCGATCGAGGTCTTCGACGGCTTTCGCGCCGCTTTGGTCGCCAACCGCGCCCAGTTCTACAGGGATGTGCCGGCCGGCCCGTTTTACGGTTTCAATCGCGAGGGCGCCAAGGTCTCGCCAGGGGCTATCGACAATTGGTGGCGCCAGGGCATGATGGGCGGCGCCAAGGCCCATTACGACTGCATCGAGGCCTTTTCCGAGACCGACTTCACCGACGATCTCAAGAAGATTGACGTGCCCGTCCTGATCATGCATGGCGACGACGACCAGATCGTGCCGATCGCCGATTCTGCGCTGCTTGCGGCCAAGCTGGTGAAGCACGGCACGCTCAAGGTCTACAAGGGCCTGCCGCACGGCATGTGCACCACGCATCCGGAGATCATCAATCCGGATCTGCTGGCCTTCATCCAGGGCTGACGGCTTGCATATCGGACGGGCAGCGCGGGCTCGTGCTGTCCGTCCGTCGCTTAAACATGACCGGCGACGGGAGACACACTCGAGCGTGATCCGCTTGCCCTGCCGACGAGATTTGCTTGATGAATGGTCGGAGTGGAGAGATTCGAACTCCCGACCCTCTGGTCCCAAACCAGATGCGCTACCAGGCTGCGCTACACTCCGAACGGTCTGTTGCCTAGTGATTTCGGCCCGCCAAAGCAAGCGTAAAAAGCCATCGGCCTTGCTGCCGACGGCATTGCGCAGTAATGACGGGCTAGTGCATGGCCAGAGAACAGTAATGTGGTCTCGGGGTCGTGTGCTTGCAACCAGCAATGAGGTGGTCATGTCAGCCCGCATTTTCAGCCCAGCCAAAACCGCGATGCAGTCCGGCAAGGCCAAGACCGGCTATTGGGTGCTGGAATTCGATCCGGAGCAGCGCAAGAAGATCGATCCGCTGATGGGCTACACCACGTCCGGCGACATGCGAAGCCAGATCAGGCTGACCTTCGACACCAGGGAAGAGGCGGTGGCCTATGCCGAGAAGGAAGGGCTCGCTTTTCGCGTCGAGGAGCCGAAGGAAATCAAGCGCCGCCAGATTTCCTATGCGGAGAATTTCCGCTATGACCGCAGGACGCCCTGGACGCATTGACGGCCATGCCGGCCCGTGCCGGCGCCAAGAACAAATCAGCCGGTCGTGCGGCCGGCCAGCGGTCCCGTAGCTCAGCTGGATAGAGCACCGGCCTTCTAAGCCGATGGTCACAGGTTCGAATCCTGTCGGGATCGCCAATATTTTCAATGTCCATTCCGGACAGGTTCACTCGCCAGTCGCACAGGATTTCCAACACATGACAGCGATGGGCGCGGCGGCATTGCTGATCCTTGTCCTGACCTATGCCGGCGTCGCAATCGGCAGGATACCCGGGCTGCGCCTCGACCGGGCAGGGATCGCGCTGCTCGGCGGTGCGGCGATGATCGCCATCGGCGCGCTCGACATGGAGGACGCCTACCGCGCCATCAGCTTCGACACCATCACGCTTCTGCTCGGCATGATGATCGTCGTGGCGCATCTGAAAGTGTCGGGCGCCTTTCGCGCGCTCGGCGCGTTCGCCATCGAGCATGCGCATGCGCCGTTCATGCTGCTGGTGATGGTGACGCTGTTAACCGGCGTCCTGTCGGCGTTCCTGGTCAACGACGCCATCTGCCTGGTCATGGCGCCGATCGTCGTCCATGTCACCCGCGTCATCAACCGCAACCCGGTTCCCTATCTGATCGCCACCGCCACGGCCTCGAATTGCGGCAGCGTCGCCACCATCACCGGCAATCCGCAGAACATGGTCATCGGCGCGCTGTCGGGGATTTCCTATCCGGCCTTCTCGGCGGCGCTGGCGCCGGTCGCGGCGTTCGGCCTCGTCGCCGTCATCGTCATCATCCGCATCGTCTACCGCGCCGAATTTTCGCGCAAGGCCGAGCTCAGCCCCGAAGTCTATCGCGGCCGCATGCTGCCGGGGCAGGTGGTGAAGGCGGTGGTCGTCTGTGTCGGTTTGGCGATCGCCTTCTTCGCCGGCGTTCCAGTCGCCAAGGCAGCGCTGATCGGCGGCGCCATTCTTCTTTTGACCCGCGCCATCAAACCTGAGCGCATCTATCGCGAGATCGATGGGCCGCTGCTGTTCATGTTCGCCGGGCTGTTCATCGTCGTCGCCGGGGCGGAGAAGACGCTGCTGACGCCCGACATCGTCGCCTCGGCAAAGGACCTCGGGCTGAATGATGTCTGGCGGCTGTCCGGCTTCACCGCAGTGCTATCCAACATCATGAGCAATGTCCCGGCCGTGCTGGCGCTGAAGCCGTTCGTGCCCGGACTGGAAAACCCCGAGCGGGCCTGGCTGGTCGTCGCCATGAGCTCGACGCTGGCCGGCAATTTCACGCTGCTCGGCTCGGTCGCCAATCTGATCGTTGCCGAGCACGCGCGGGTCTCCGGCAAACCGCTGGGCTTCATCGCCTTCTTCAAGGTCGGCCTGCCGTTGACGCTGGTCACGCTTCTCGTAGGGACGGCATGGCTGGCGGCCTAAAAGCGCGTCGCATTGGACCGGCCTCATGCGGCGCGCATTGGGCTCTTTTTTATGCATGTCGTTGTCGCAAAACCGCTGCACACTTTGCGCGGCATGCATCAGCCAGTCAGGGCGATGTCACCGTCAGATGGCCCCTCATGTTGGGATGGAAGCGGCAGAAATAATCGACCGATTCCGCCTTCTTCACCGTCAGGCTCGCCGCCTTCTTCGGCGGGATCATCACTTCCCAACCGCCGTTGACGGTTGCCGTGTGGGCGAACACGTCCTTGTTTACCCACCTGATCGTGTCGCCGACCTTCGCCTCGATCTTTGCCGGCGAAAACACAAGCTTGTCGATCGTCACCTCGATGGTTTCGGCCTTGGCCGGCGCGGCACCCAAGGCCAATGCCAGCGCAACCCAAAGATGCCGCCTCGACATCATTGGCCCAATCCTCACTTCAGCATGCCGGCGACGTGTTCGGCGTGCTGTTCGTGACCCTGGAATATTTTCAGGCCGGTTTCCAGCAGGCTCTTCAACTCGGCATTGCTGGCCGACGGAATCAGCAGTGTTTCGAGCGCGCCATTGACCTGCTTGTGGTAGGCCACTTCGCTGGCGACATAGGCCTTGTCGAACGCCGCGCCCTTGAGCTTGGCAAGCTTGGCACGTTCCTCGGCCGCCGCCTTGGTCAGCGCCTTGCTGGTGGGGTTGTCCTCAGGCGTGACCTTGAGCTTCTTGACCAGGTCGAGAGCCTGTTTGTTGACCGCCTCGTGATCTCGCACCATGTCCTTGGCGAAATCCACGACCTCCTTGTTCTTCGATTTCTTCAGCGCCTGCTTGGCCGCCTCGACGTCAAGCACGCCCGCTGTGTAGGCGATATGTGCGATCTGCGGATCGGTCGGTTTGTCGGCAGCTTGCGACAAGGGCGCTGCGCTAAGCAGGAAAACTGCGGCCAGTGCCGTGGTCGATCGAATAAACATGATGCTCTCCTTCGCCCCGACGCGGAACTGCATCGGGCTTCGTTTTCAGTGATGCTCATTGGATGCAGGTCGCCGCCAAACGTTCCCGCGAAAATCGGCGCGGCCTATCCGGAAAGACCAAGCCGCTGCATCACGGCATTGGTCAGCCGTTCGCAGCGCCGGCCCGCGAAGGGAAAGGCGTCGAGCAGCACCGGGCCGATCTGGTCGTCCAGCGCCTTGCGCACCAGCGCGCGGGCGCGGTGCAGCCTGGTCTTGATGGTTTCTGGCCGCACGCCAAGCAGTTCGGCGGTCTCCTCGATGCTCAATCCCTCGATGACGCGCGCCACGAACACCATCCGGTAGACATCGGGAAGACTGTCGGTTGCCCGTTCGACAAGCTCAAGGATCTGCCGTTGCGCCATCGTCCGCTCCGGATCGTCGCTCGGGTTGAGGGGAAACCGGATGATTTCGGCTTGCGGGTTTTCAGGCATCGCTACCATTCGCCGCCTTTTGCGCAAGCGACCGAGCGCTTCGTTGATGACGATACGCGATAGCCACGTCGCGAGCGAGGCATCGCCGCGAAAGGCCTCGAGATGGGCAAAGGCGCTGACATAGGCCTCCTGGACGATGTCCTCGGCCTCGCTGTCGTTACGCACGACGCCTCGGGCGATGCGGTAGAGCCTTTGGTTGTGCGTCTTGATGATGGTGCGGAATGCATCGCCATCACGTGCCAGCGCGCGGCCGACAAGCTGCATATCGCCGGAAGCGGCGGGCGTTGCCGTCAACGCAGCAGGCATGGCCGATCTCCTGATAGGCTTCTCATCGCGACATTGGATGCATCGGCCGACAAAAGGTTCCCGACCGATCCCGCCGGCCAGCCTCAATCCGTGTCAACGACTGGCAGAGGCTATTCTACCGCCTTCACCACGCCGCCGCCTCTATTTTGTAGAGCCGTATCATCGGTCGATCGGTCGCCATGATATCGCTCAGGATCGCAATTTTTCCAGGCTGTTACGCCGATTTTCTGACTCAGTTTGAAAAGGTGCTGGCTCAGGCCCCAGCGGCCGCCGCCAGCCCGCGCGCCAGGTCGGCCTTCAAATCCCCTACATCCTCGAGCCCGATCTGCAGGCGCACCAGCGGCCCGTCATACGGGCCCTTGGCGATGGTGCGGTCGCCAAGGAATACCGGCACGGCAAGGCTCTCATAGCCGCCCCAGGAATAGCCGAGGCCGAAAAACTTCAACGCGTCGAGGAAGGCGTGCTGCTGCTTCTGTCCGCCGCCCGCGAGAACGATCGAGAAGATGCCGCTCGATCCGCAAAAATCGCGCTTCCATATGGCGTGGTCGGGATGACTGGGCAGCCCCGGATGCAGCACCTGCGCTACGCCCGGCTGACCCTCCAGCCAGCCGGCGAGGGAAAGCGCGCTCTTTTGATGGTGCTCCAGCCGCACGCCCATGGTGCGCAGGCCGCGCAGCACCTGGTAGACGTCGTCCGGCCCGGCGCAGCAGCCCATCGTGTTGAACGTCTCGCAAAGCTGCTTCCAGCAGGCTGCGTTGGCCGACACCGTGCCGAGCAGCACGTCGGAATGGCCGGCCGGGTATTTCGTCGCCGCGTGGATCGAGATGTCGACGCCATGGTCGAGGGGGCGAAAGTAGAGCGGCGTCGCCCAGGTGTTGTCCATCATGACGATGGCGCCGGCGGCGTGTGCTGCCTTGGCGATGGCCGGTATGTCCTGCACCTCGAAGGTGTTGGAGGCCGGCGATTCGGTGAGTACCACCTTGGTGTTGGGCCTGAGCAGCGCCGCAATGCCGGCGCCGATGCGGGGCTCGTAATATTCGACCTCGATGCCCAGCCGCTTCAGCATCGTGTCGGCGAAATTGCGGGTCGGATGATAAACGGAATCGACGATCAGCAGATGATCGCCGGCCGACAGGAAGGCGAGCAGCGGCAGCATCACCGCCGCTAGGCCGGACGGCACCGCGACCGTGCCGGCGGAGCCTTCCAGCGCATCGATGGCGCTGGTCAGCGCATCGGTGGTCGGCGTGCCGCGCGTGCCGTAGGTGTATTTCTGGCTGCGCGCCGCCATCGTCGCAGCATTGGGATAGAGTACGGTCGAGGCATGCACGACCGGCGGATTGACGAAGCCGAAATAGTCATGCGGGTTGTTGCCGGAATGGGCGAGCCGCGTGTTGACGCCCATCTCGCTGTCGTCTTTTGCCATTGCTTTTCGTCCCATGGGTTGGTCGTTAGCCATAGTGCGGCGGCATTGGCCGCGCAACCGCACCGCACTCGCCAGGCCAAGGTCTTGAATATGCCAATTCAGCAACGAGCCGTGGATCCGCGGGAAGGCTGCCAAGTGCGCTTGGCAACTCACGGTCGGACTTTGCCGGCTTTATTGGCGCGCTGACCAATTTGCGAGCGCGTTTGTCTGCAATTTCAGGCATTTCAGGCGGTTGGTTTTCAAAGTCTTTCGGATTTGGTCATTTCCCTTGACCTCACAGGAATAATCGCCTTCGATGTTGTTCGTGAATGGGAGGCAGCGCGTCGGTGACGATGCGGGATTCCGGTAACGGGCCGGGATACTTAGCTGCGTTCACACGGGAAAAAGTCAGGTTCGCCTGGAAAAAACAGAAAAGGGTCAGTGGGTCATGAAACACATTGCAATCGGCCTTTTGGGCGCCGCCGCGTTTGGATTCGCGGCTTCGGCCGCATCGGCGAGCACGCTCGACGATGTCAAGGCGAAAGGCTTCATCCAGTGCGGTACCAATACGGGTCTTGCTGGCTTCGCGGCGCCTGACGACAAGGGTGAATGGAAAGGCATCGATGTGGATTTCTGCCGCGCCGTGGCGGCCGCCGTCTTCGGCGATGGCACCAAAGTCAAGTTCACGCCGCTCAGCGCCAAGGAGCGGTTCACCGCGCTGCAGTCGGGCGAGGTCGACATCCTGTCGCGCAACACCACCTGGACCATCAACCGCGATACGGCGCTTGGCCTGAACTTCGTCGGCGTCACCTATTATGACGGTCAGGGCTTCATGATCAACGCCAAGAAGCTTCCGGGCGTGAATTCGGCACTGCAGCTTTCGGGCGCGGCGGTGTGTGTGCAGAGCGGCACCACGACCGAGCTCAACCTTGCCGACTATTTCAAGTCGAACAAGATGGAGTACAACCCCGTCGTTTTCGAAAAGCTGGATGAGGTCAACGCCGCATATGACGCCGGCCGCTGCGACGTCTACACCACCGACCAGTCGGGTCTCTACGGCATTCGCCTGACGCTCAGCTCGCCGGCCGACCACGTCGTGTTGCCCGAGATCATCTCCAAGGAGCCGCTTGGGCCGGCCGTGCGCCAGGGTGACGACCAGTGGTACCACATCGTCAAGTGGACCTATTTCGCGCTGCTCAACGCCGAGGAACTGGGCATCACCCAGGCCAATGTCGACGAGATGAAGAACTCGGACAATCCCGAGATCAAGCGCGTGCTCGGCCAGGAAGCCGACACCAAGATCGGCACCGATCTAGGTGTCTCCAACGACTGGGTCGTCAACATCGTCAAGGCCGTCGGCAATTACGGCGAGATGTTCGAACGCAATGTCGGCTCCGGCAGCCCGCTGAAGATCGCCCGCGGCATCAACGCGCTGTGGACCAAGGGTGGCCTGCAGTACGCTCCGCCGATCCGCTGATCGAAAATGGATCCGGAAGGCAGATCGTCTGCCTTCCGGTCTCTCTTTCCAGGGGACTGTCGAATGGCATCGCAGGAAGTTCTTCGCGAGGAGCCAAGCCGCGGTTCCTTCATCAATGATCCGCGCGTCCGCGGCATATTCTTTCAAGCACTGGTCCTCGTCCTGCTGGTAGCGGGTGTCTGGTGGGTTACCCACAACGTCATCGCCAATTTGACGCGGCTGCATATCGCTTCCGGCTTCGGCTTTCTTAAGGGCCGCGCCGGCTTCGACATCAGCGAAAGCGCCATCGCTTATTCATCGGATTCGACCTATTTCCGTGCCATCCTGGTTGGCTTTATCAACACCGTCATCGTTGCTGTCGTCGGCATCATCACCGCCACCATCATCGGTTTCATCGTCGGCATCGGCCGGCTGTCGCATAACTGGCTGATCAGGAAGATCTGCACCGTTTATGTCGAGGTGTTCCGCAACATCCCACCGCTGCTGGTCATCTTCTTCTGGTATTCCGGCGTGCTCGCTGTGCTGCCGCCGCCGCGCGAGAGCATCAATCTGCCGTTCGGCTCCTTTCTCAACCAGCGCGGCTTCTATTTTCCCCGCGCTATATGGGGCGAGGGCTCCTGGCTGATCCTGGTCGCACTGCTCCTCGGCATCGCCATGGCCTGGTTCGTCGCCCGCAAGGCGCGGCAGCGGCAGATGGCGACGGGTCAGCCGTTCCCGGTGTTCTGGACATCCATGGCGTTGATCGTCGGCCTGCCGTTGCTGGCCTACGCGCTGAGCGGCTTTCCGCTGAGCTTTGAATTTCCAAAGCAGTCGACCTTCAATCTCGTCGGTGGCTTTCAGGTCAGGCCCGAGTTCCTGTCACTCTATCTGGCGTTGTCCTGCTATACGGCCGCCTTTATCGCCGAGATCGTGCGCGCCGGCATCAGGGGCGTCAGCGCAGGCCAGACCGAGGCGGCCGCGGCACTCGGGCTGCGCTCGGGATCGATCCTCAGGCTTGTCGTCGTGCCGCAGGCGATGCGCATCGTCATTCCGCCGCTGACCAGCCAGTATCTCAACCTGACCAAGAATTCCTCGCTCGCCATCGCCATCGGCTATCCGGACCTGACGGCGACGGCCGGCACGGTCTTGAACCAGACCGGGCAGGCAGTCGAAGGCGTGGTGATCATGATGGCGGTGTACCTGGCGCTCAGCCTGATCACGTCGGCGATCATGAACGTCGTCAATGCCAGGATGGCGCTGGTGGAGAGGTAGGGCCATGCAAGAGCACGATATGTCCTGGGTGCGGACGGAGATGGCGCTGGCGCAGCCGGCGCCGTCGAGCGAGCGCGGCCTCACCGCCTGGGTCCGCAAGAATCTGATCGCATCGACCGGCGACGCCATCCTGACCATCATCGGCATCGTGCTGGTTGCCATGATCCTGCCGCAGATCGTCAATTGGGCTTTCATCAACGCCCAGTGGACGGGACCGGACCGCACGGTCTGCGCCACCGTGGCGCAGGGCGGCATCCAGTCGGACGGCTGGACCGGCGCCTGCTGGGCTTTCGTCAACGCCAAGTTCGGCCAGTTCATGTTCGGCCGCTATCCCCTGGAAGAGCGTTGGCGCCCGATCCTAGTCGCCATCCTGTTCGTGGCGCTGCTGGTGCCGCTGCTCGTTCCGCGCGTACCGCGCAAGGGGCTGAATGCCATTCTTCTCTTTTTTGCACTGCCGGTCGTCGCCTTCGTTCTGCTGATCGGCGGCATGTTCGGCCTGCCCTATGTCGAAACCCCGCTCTGGGGTGGACTGCTGGTGACACTCAGCCTGTCCTTCGTCGGCATAGCTGTGTCGCTGCCGGTCGGCATCGTGCTGGCGCTCGGCCGGCGCTCGAACATGCCGATCGTCAAGCTGCTGTGCGTGATCTTCATCGAGACGGTACGCGGCATCCCGTTGATTACGGTGCTGTTCTTTGCCAGCGTGATGCTGCCGCTGTTCCTGCCGGCCGGCGTCAGCTTCGACAAGTTCCTGCGCGCGCTGATCGGCGTGTCGCTGTTTGCCGCCGCCTACATGGCCGAAGTGGTGCGCGGCGGCCTGCAGGCGATCCCCAAAGGCCAGTATGAGGGCGCCGATTCGCTCGGCCTCAGCTACTGGCAGAAGATGGGTCTGGTCGTCATGCCGCAGGCGCTGAAGCTGGTCATTCCCGGCATCGTCAACACCTTCATCGGCATGTTCAAGGACACCAGCCTGGTCATCGTCATCTCGATGTTCGACCTCCTCGGCATCGTCAAGCAGAACTTCTCCGACGCCAATTGGGCGACGCCGCAGACGGCCAGATCCGGCCTGGTGTTCGCGGCGTTCATCTTCTGGCTGTTCTGCTTCGGCATGTCGCGCTATTCAATGTACACGGAACGCCGTCTCGACACCGGCCACAAACGCTAAAAAAGGGGACCTTGTCATGGCCATAGAAAACGCCGTCAGCGCGGAAGAGATCAAGGTCAATGCCGCCAAGATGCACATTTCCACCACCGATGTCGCCATCGACATCATCGCCATGCACAAATGGTACGGCGAATTCCATGTGCTGAAGGACATCAATCTAAAGGTGATGCGCGGCGAGCGCATCGTCATCTGCGGCCCGTCGGGCTCCGGCAAATCGACGATGATCCGCTGCATCAACCGGCTGGAGGAACACCAGAAGGGCAAGATCATAGTCGACGGCAAGGAACTGACCAACGATCTGAAGAAGATCGACGAGGTGCGCCGCGAGGTCGGCATGGTGTTCCAGCACTTCAACCTGTTCCCGCATCTGACCATCCTGGAGAATTGCACGCTGGCGCCGATCTGGGTGCGCAAGATGCCGCGGAAACAGGCCGAGGAAATCGCCATGCATTTCCTCAAGCGCGTCAAGATCCCGGAACAGGCCAACAAATATCCCGGCCAGCTTTCCGGCGGCCAGCAACAGCGCGTGGCGATCGCCCGCTCGCTGTGTATGAACCCGCGCATCATGCTGTTCGATGAGCCGACCTCGGCTCTCGATCCGGAAATGATCAAGGAAGTGCTGGAGACGATGGTCGGGCTGGCCGAGGAAGGCATGACCATGCTCTGCGTCACCCACGAAATGGGCTTTGCGCGCAAAGTCGCCAACCGGGTGATCTTCATGGACCAAGGCCAGATCGTCGAGCAGAACACGCCGGCCGAGTTCTTCGACCACCCGCGCCATGAGCGCACGAAGCTGTTCCTGTCGCAGATCCTGCACTGATCCTGTACGCCGGTTCGGGACAAGACCGGCGGACCGGGCTCTCTGTCTTGCTCGGACCTTACGCGTATTCGACGAGCGGTGATGCTCGGGAGGATCTGCCCTTTGGTCGATGGCGAGCAGCGGCAATTATCTTAGCACCCACAATCCTGCGACAATTGCCGCATATCGTGCAGCCTTGCCCAATGCGACAAGCATCACGAATATGCCGAGATGCATGCGGGCCGCGCCTGCCGCGACAGTGAAGGCGTCCCCGACGACCGGCAGCCAGGCGAATAGGAGCAGCCACGCGCCAAAGCGGCGAAAGCTCCGGCTGGCCCGCTGGTATCGTTCACGGGTGATGGGAAACCATCGCCTAGATTTCAGCGTATCGATGCCACGGCCCAGCGTCCAGTTCACCACCGAGCCGAGCGTGTTGCCGATTGTGGCGACCGCAAGCAGTAGCACCGGATCGCCACGGCCGCCGGCGATCAAGCCAGCGAGCACAACTTCCGACGAGACCGGCAAGATGGTTGCGGCGAGGAATGCGCTGGTGAACATGGCGCCATAGATTGCCAGTGCAGCCACGTCGAGCGACCGGCTAGGCCTGCACGTCGACGACGCCCATCATGCCGAGCTGCTCGTGCTCCAGGATGTGGCAATGATACATCCTCCGCCCGGGGCGATCCTGGCGCAGCAAAAGCCGCATCGTTTCGCCGCGCGCCACGTTGACCGTGTCCTTCCAGGCGAGATAGGCCGGTTTCGAGACCTGCCCACCACGTTCGTGCTCGACCACTTGGAACTGCGTCCCGTGAACATGGAACGGATGGTCCATGTCGGCCTTGTTGACGATTTCCCAGAGCTCGACCTGTCCTGTTTTCGACACCACGTCGATGCGGCCCATGTCGAACGCCGCGCCGTTGATCAGGAAGCCCATCTGCATATCCGTCGCGCTCATCGTCGTCGTTTCGGTGAACACGAAACGCCGGCTGACGGCAGGGGTGCCAAGTTGCGCAATTGGTCGAAGCTTTTCCGGCAGCGGAGGAAACGTCTCTGCAGGCGTGTCCAAAACATTGACCGTAAGCAATGTCAGGCCTGCATCGGCGGGGCGGCCTGCGCCCATCCAGCCGCGATCGTAGTCGAGCGTGTTCAGGGTGACGGGGCCGCGCTTCTCAAACGAGACGATCAGTTCAAGGCGTTCCGCCGGGCTGAGCAGGACATCCTTGGCTGCCACCGGCGCCTCCAGCAGACCGCCATCGGTGCCGATGATCGTCATGGGTGCGCCGTCGAAGGAGAGCCGCAAAAAGCGCGCGTTAGTCGCGTTGTAGAACCGAAATCGCCGCTTTGTTCCAAACGGAACCGATAGCGCGGGATTTTTCTGTCCATTGACCAGCACGTGATCGCCGACGCGCCCGTTCATCAAATCGACCATGGTGTTGTCCGGCATGGTGCCGTCGGCGGCAAGGCGAAGGTCTGTGAACACCAGCACAGTGTCGCCATACTGGGCCGGGATCGGGTCCGCCTTCGGCTTGACCACGAACGCGCCGGCAAGTCCGCGATAGACCTGCTCGGCCGTCTTGCCGTGCGGATGCGGATGATACCAGTACGACCCCGCGCTTCCTTCGGGCAGTTCGAAGCTGTAGGTGCGCTCCGTGCCCGTCGCAACGGGGTCCATAGGATTGCCATCCTGGTCAGCTGGAACCGGCATGCCATGCCAATGGATGGTGCTTGTCTCTTCAGGAATTCGGTTCGTGAATGCAATCTCGACACGGTCGCCTTCAGTCACCTCGATCAATGGCCCCGGGCTCATACCGTTGTATCCAAGGATTGGCGTGTCGAGCCCTTCTGCAAAGCGAACCATGGCGGGTTCAGCCGTGAGGTTTGCTCTGAACAGGCGGGGCGCATTGGCTTCATTGGCTAGCAGCGGCAACTCGCGCAACGCCTGGCCCTCAGGCAGCATGGTCGCGCTTTTTGGTGCCGCGCCCATGTCGTGGCCCGCGTGCCCCATATCCATGCCGGGCATCTCGTCCATCTTCATCTGGGCGATGGCGCGCGGGCTGGCGAGAACCGTGGCAACGCCTGCCGCAAGAAAAGAGCGTCGATCCATGTGTGGTCTCCGAGATTAAGGTCACGCGCGTCGGCACGCGGTGTAACTCACGTGGCACGCTCCGTAGCCAGGTTGACACTAGCCTCGGTCACGTCATGCCGCCGTCTTCAGCGCCTTTCAAGCGGGCGACACAGGAGGCGGAGGTCATGCCCTCGATCCCAATCTGAGTCGCGGGAGCGGAAACAGGCGAGGCTGGGGTTATGAGCGACAGCGTTCATGGGTTTGCAGCTCCAACTGGGTAGCTGCGACACGATAAAGGTTCCCATCACGGGAAGGTCAAGGGGCAAATTTCGAGCGCTACTTCGGCACGACAGCGATGATTTGAGCTGGCTCAAAAGCCCTTGACCTTCCTGTGATGGGAAGCCCCATAACAACCCCACTAGAGGAGCGCCGCAATGATAAGACTGACAGTTCCGGAAATGAGCTGCGGGCAGGCGTCATCAGATCAGTCGGTTACAACGAAAATTGGCCTGCCTGAACAGCGTACGGTCGGCGCGGATCATAAGCGCGCCAGCCGCGTTTGTTGCCATTAGGAGTTGTATAACAAGCCGAGTGGGCGAGTGCGGCGATAGGTCAAGGGTTCATCCTGATGCTCATCCAACCGATCGATTATTTCCTCGTCGTCTGGTTCGCGCTGGCGCTGGCTTCGACGCTTTATGTCGGCTTCGACCAATATCGCAACAATCCCGAGCCGGTGGTGATGAAATGGGGCTTCATCCTGGTCACCCTCTATATGGGTCCGCTCGGCTTGCTGCTTTATGTACTCGCGGACAAGGAGCCACGGCCGGGCGAGCATGAGGTGTTCACCCGGCCGCTCTGGAAGCAGGGCGTCGGCTCCACCATCCACTGCGTCGCCGGCGATGCCACCGGCATCATTCTTGCCGCCGCCGTCACGGCGGCGCTCGGCCTGCCGATGTGGATCGACCTGATCGTCGAATATCTCGCCGGCTTTGCCTTCGGTCTGTTCATCTTCCAGTCGCTGTTCATGAAATCGATGATGGGCGGCACCTATTGGGAAAACGTACGCAAGAGCTTCCTGCCCGAGTTCATCTCCATGAACTTCATGATGGCCGGCATGGCGCCGGTCATGAGCTTCCTGATGATGGGCCGCGACATGCGCGCGATGGAACCGACGGAGCTGCTGTTCTGGGGCGTGATGTCGATCGGCGTCATCGCCGGTTTTGCGCTTGCCTATCCGGCCAATGTCTGGCTGGTCGCCCGGGGGCTGAAGCATGGGCTGATGACACAGCGTGCGCAGGCAGCCGGCATCGATGGTCGAGAGCAGCCTGCCACGAGGCAACATGCGCAGATGCAAATGCAGCAGGCCGACGCCAGCGGCCATCACGGGCAGCACCACGATATGGTTTCCCACAAAGGCAAAGGCGGCGGCCATCACATGGAGACGGATGCCACGACGCCGCAGGTCGCTGCCCTGGGTGCCGTCTCCCTGCTGGCGCTCGCCATCGGCATGGTCGCGCCGGCAAACTGGCTGAACCTGACGCTGTCGGCACGCGACGTCGGCGGGGTGATCATGCCGCAAGGCATGATCATGGATCGCGACACGCCGGCCGATACAATGCGTGACATGGCCGCTACCGATCCACGCCTCGTGGCCGCCTCTTATGGCCTGACGGCAAGGGGCGACCAGGAACTGCCGTTTCGGATGGAGAACGGCATCAAGGTGTTCGAGCTCAGGCCTTCAGTGGTCCGCTGGCAGATCCTGCCGGACGTCGCGGTCGACGCCTATGCCTATAACGGCCAGATTCCCGGTCCGCGAATTCACATTCGCCAAGGCGATCGGGTCAGGATCAACGTCACCAACGGCCTGCCTGAGGAAACGACGGTGCATTGGCATGGCTTGATCCTGCCTAACCAGATGGATGGGCCGGCCGAGATCACCCAGGCGCCGATCGAGCCCGGGCAATCCTATTCATACGAATTCACCGCAACCCAGCACGGAACCTATTTCTATCATCCCCATGCCAAGCCGGACCGGACCCAGGCGCTCGGCCTCTACGGTGCGCTGATCATCGATCCCGCCAATCCTGCCGACGAGGTCGCGGCCGACCATGATTACGTCATCCAGCTTCAGGAATGGCTGGTGCGGGAAGGGCTGACCTACCCGTCGATGCCGATGGACGGCGGCATGCCGAATTTCTTCACCATCAACGGCAAGGCCTATCCCTCGACCGAGACGATCCCGATGAAGGTCGGCGAGACGCTCAAGGTGCGGTTCATCGGCACCAACAACGGCTTCATCCATCCGATGCATATCCATGGCGGACCGTTCGAGGTCGTTGCCCGCGACGGCGAGACGGTCCCCGCTTCGGGTCGTTTCCTTGCCGATACGATCAACGTCGGGCCGGGTCAGCGCTACGACGTGATCTGGAAGGCGCAGCGTCCGGGCAAATGGCTGATCCATTGCCACATCCCGCATCACACCACGAACAACAATGTCGAGGAGAAGGGCGGCGGCGGGCTGATGGTCGTGATCGATGTGACATGACCGGCGTCGCCTAGGCTCGTTCCAGCCGGTGCACCGGCCAGGACGCCATGCAATGGCTGGGGCCAAATTTTCTCTCAAGCTGAGGTGATCTGCCAGACAGCGACGCCGGCAAGGGCGAGACCGGCGGCGCCCTCGATGGCCCGGGAGATGGTTTCGAACAGCCGTGGCTGGCGCGCGAAAAACTGTACAAGCCGTTCCCGAAACACGATCGACAACACGGCGACGCAGGACAGCGTCAGCGCCACGCCGACCATCATGGTGATGGCAAACAGGACGCCCGCTGCCGGAACACCCCTGGACATCGCGAAAGTCATCGCGAAAAGCGTAAGCGGACATGGGATCAGGCCTGCCATGACGCCGACAGCCTCGCCCTCGTGCCTGTGGTGATGGCTGTGGCTCAAAGCGCGCCAGAGCATCCAGACGCCAATGAGGCCGAGCAGCCCGCGACTGATGTGCTCCAGAAGCGGAGCGCGGCCGACGCTGCCCAATGCTATTGAGACCAGTGGCAGCGAGAGAGCCGCAATCAGAACGGCAATCGTCACATGCGTGAACGATAGCGTGATAGATACGAGCAGACCACGCGAGACCTTCGCATCCGAACCGGCAAGATAAGTCGCCAGGACTGCCTTGCTGTGCCCCGGCGTCAGCGCATGGGCAGCCCCGAACACGACGCCCATCGGCAGGAAGGCCACGAACGCCAGCCAATTGCCTCCGGCCGCAAGCAGCTTGATCTGTTCGCCGAGCGTCAGATAGATCGTGCGCTGAAATTCGACGAGCGTCTGGAACATCGGACGAGACTAGCAGAAAATCGGCGAGCGTCAGTGCATGTGGCCGTGGTCATGCGTGTGCTCGTGAGGATGGTCGTTCTCTCCACGTTCCGTTGAAAACCGCACATTCGCCTCAGCCAGGGCCGGCATATGCTGGGATAGTTCGTCCTTCAGCGCTGCGGCGATCTTGTTCGCCGCCGACAGCGGCAGGGTTCCGTCCGCGGCAATTGCGATGTCGGCGTGCAATCTATGACCGATCCAGCGCGCCTTGGCATCGACAATGCGCGCGCCCGGAACATGCTCGGCGGCATGTCGGATTTCGTCCATCACACCGGGTTCGATTCCATCCAGCATGCGGGTCAGCACCGAGCGGGCCGATTGCCAGACGATACCGAAGATCGCAATCGTGATCAGCAGACCGACGATCGGATCGGCCAAGGAAAAGCCGAACCAAACGCCGATGGCTCCGATGACCACGGCAAGGCTGGTAAGTCCATCTGTGCGGGCGTGGTAGCCGTCGGCAATCAGTGCCGCGCTGTTGATTTCGCGACCGACGCGGATACGGAACACGGCAACCGCCTCGTTGCCGAGGAAGCCGACAATACCCGCCGCAGTCAGCCAGCCCAGGTGTGTCACCACTTGTGGATTGATCAGCCTGTCGATGGCTTGGTAGGCAGCGACTACAGCGCTGAACAGGATGATGAGCACGATGATGATGCCGGCCAGATCCTCGACCCGGCCCAAGCCATAGGTGAAGATCCGCGACGGCTTGCGCCGCGCCAGCACGAACGCAATCCATAGCGGGATCGCCGTGGTCGCATCGCCGATGTTATGGATCGTATCGGCCAGCAATGCCACGCTCCCCGACAACGCAACCACGACCATCTGCAATGCCGCGGTGATGGCCAGGATCACGAACGACCATTTGATTGCCCAGATGCCCCGGTCGGTGGTGGCAATTGTCGCGTCGATGACGCCATGGCTGTGACCGTGCGGACCGTGACCGCCGTGATGATGTGCGGCGTGCGAGCCGAGCCCGAGCCATTCCAGAATGGGGGCTACGATGGAATTCATAGATATTTCGCCAGCTGCTTGAGTTCCGCCAGCGAGTTGCCGCCGGTTTCGACGCTGTCCGTCAGGCAATGCTCGATGTGATCGTTGATCAGCTCGCGCTTGGCGCTGCTGATGGCCCTTTCGACGGCATGAAGCTGCTGCGCCAGGTCAACGCAAGGGCGATGCGCCTCGATCATCGCCAGCACCGCCGCAAGGTGGCCTTGCGCGCGCTTCAGGCGCTTTATGATGGAAGGATGCGAGGCGTGGAGGTGATCTGACATGCTTGAGCGTATCCTCCCGGGGAGGATACGCGTCAAGCTCTAAGTCAGCTGTGCACCTTTCGGAGGGGCTTCACCTTGAGCATGGCTTGTTCTATGCCTTTCCCATGAAGAAGCTTGCCCGTTTTCTTGGCCTGCTGGTCGTTGCAGCAGTCCTTGCGGTGGCGCTGGGCACGCTGCTGCCGCGCCCGCTCTGGCCGGCGGCCGTTGCCGATCCGATCGGCACAAGCCACCGTATCCTGGTGCTGCAAAATCCGATCCACACCGACATCGCCATCCCGGTCGACGACGATGTGCGCCGGCGCTTCCATTTCCTGGTCGATGCCGGCATTCCAGCAGACGTGGCGGAGGTCCGCTACATCGTCTTCGGCTGGGGCGGCCGCGCCTTCTATCTGGAGACGCCGACCTGGTCGGAGCTGAAGGCGGTGCCGGTGATGAAGGCGCTGACGGTCGATGCCTCGGCAATGCATGTCGACATTTCCGTCGACATCGCCGAGCCGCATCGCGACGTCGCCGGCTTCGACATCGGCGAGGAGCGGTTTACGGCGCTGCTCGATTACATTGCGGCAAGCTTCCGGCAGGGGCCGAACGGGGCCATCCCGATCGAGAGTGCGGCCTATTCCCGCTTCGATCGGTTCTTCGAAGCCAATGGTCATTTCAACGCGCTGATCGGCTGCAACACCTGGACGGCGGCGGCATTGCGCACGGCCGGGCTGCGCACCGGCTGGTGGAATCCGCTGCCGGCCTCGCTCGGCCTGTCGATGCGGCTTTACAATTGACAAGGCGACTTAGGACCGCCGAGCGTCCTACGCCCACCAACCATAGAGCCAGTCGAGATCGGCGGCGAGCTTTTCGGGCGAGCGCATCGCCAGGAACAGGTTGCGGGCCATCGCCACCGGCCCGGCCGCATGCCAGGCGAGGCGGTTGATGGCGCCGCGGCGGGCGACCTGGGCGACGCGCGGCCGCCGCGCCTGTTCCCAGGCGGCAAGCGCCCCCTCAAGATCGGCTGTGGAGGCCGCAACGAAGCCGGCAAGCGTCGCCGCGTCCTCGATCGCCATCGCCGCGCCCTGTGCGGCAAACGGCGTCATCGCGTGCGCCGCATCGCCGATCAGCGCGATGCCTTCCGGCGTCGTCCATCGCCGCTGCTCGACGGTGTGGATCGGCCATGCCATCCACGGCGCCGCCTCGCTCGCCAGACGGACCAGCGCCGGCGCGGTACCGCGCATGGCGCTGGCGAGGCTGGCGGGGTTGGCATGCCCCGACCAGCCCTCGGCGATGCGCTCGCCCCCAGTGAAGGCGGCGAGGTTGAAGGCAGTGCCACGACTGACCGGATAGGCGACCATATGGAAGCCGGGATAGAGGAATGCAGTAACGCAATCGGGCGCACCGATCGCTGCAAAGGTTTGTCCGGCGGGGCTGTCGGCGGCCACCGTGGCGCGCCAGGCAAGCTCGCCCGAAAACCGGCTTCTCCGGAAATCGGCTGCGTTGCGGGCAAGCGTTTCTCGCACCGACGACCAGACGCCATCGGCGCCGATCAGCAGACAGCCAGCCTCGACCGTGGCGCCATCAGCCGATGCAGTGACGGTAACACCTTTCGATCCGGCTGCGATGTCGGTCACCCGCGCGCCGGCGATCAGATCGATACCGGGCTGCTCCGAAACTCGCTGCATCAGCGCTGACTGCAGATCCGCGCGGTGGGCAACGAGATAGGGCGCTCCCCAGCGCGTTTCGGCCGCCTGGCCAAGCGGTACGCGCGCCAGCTTGCGCAGCGTGGCGGCATCCTTGAGCACGACCGCCTCCGGCCGCACCGCCGTCGGCAACAGCCGATCGAGTACGCCGAGCTGCCGTAGGATGCGCGTCGCGTTGGGCGAAAGCTGGATACCGGCGCCGGCAGCCTCGAGGTGCTGCGCCTGTTCGAACAGTTTTATCCGATAGCCGCGCTCGGCGAAGGCCAGTGCCGCGGTCAGCCCGGCGACGCCCGCCCCGGCGATGACCACCTGCCGGGACTGCGTTTCCTGCATCAGGCTTGTCGCGGAAGAATCAGGCGGCCTGGTCGAGATAGAGGCAGCCCGGCGGCTGCGTTTCCAACGCCTTCAGCTTCGGCGAATAGCGATAGAGCGTCGAGCAATAGGGGCAGACCTTTTCATTGTCGTCGCCCATATCGAGAAATACATGGGGGTGGTCGAAAGGCGGATTGGCGCCGGTGCACATGAATTCCTTGACGCCGATGTCGATTGCCGGATAGCCCGCATCGTTCTGGAAATGGGGAATGGAACCGCCTGCCATCGTCGTCTCCTGATCTTGTCGATTGCATCTGGATCATAACCCGTCTCTTTGCAAGATCGATGAAATGAAACTGTCGCAAAAGCCTGTCAGAGGATAAGTTAAGCCGGTTAAGGCTATGGTCGTCGAACGGTGTGGGAAGAGCGGAAACCATGAACGAACTGAAGCCGGTGCAGAACGAATTCATCACCGTCGAGGCGGCGAGCCGCGAAGGCGGCAATCCCGACCGCTTCGTCAACCGCGAGTTTTCCTGGCTGCAATTCAACCGGCGCGTGCTCGAAGAGTCGCTGAACGCCAATCATCCGCTGCTCGAGCGTGTTCGCTTCCTGTCGATATCGGCCGCCAACCTCGACGAGTTCTTCATGGTCCGCGTTGCGGGTCTTGCCGGCCAGGTGCGCGAGGGCATCGTGCTGAAGAGCCCGGACGGACGCACGCCCGAGCAGCAGCTTGAACAATTGCTACGCGAGGTCGAGCGCCTGCAGGAGGACCAGCAGAACAGCCTTTCGGCGCTGATGCTGCTCCTCGACAAGGAAGGCATTGAAAGCATCACTCGCGAGGCGCTGAGCAAGGACGAGAAGGCCTGGCTGGAGGACCATTTCCAGGAGCAGGTATTTCCGGTGCTGACACCGTTGTCGATCGATCCGGCGCATCCGTTCCCGTTCATTCCCAATCTCGGTTTCTCGATGGCGCTGCAATTGCGCCATCGCAAGAACGGCGAGGAAATGAGCGCGCTTCTGCGCCTGCCGGTGGCGCTGAGGCGCTTCATCCGTTTGCCGGATCGCAAGCGCCATGTCCGCTTCATCCCGCTCGAGGAGGCGGTCGGTCTTTATATCGGCAAGCTGTTCCCAGGCTATGAGGTCAAGGGCTCCGGCACGTTCCGCATCATCCGCGATAGCGATATCGAGGTCGAGGAAGAATCAGAGGATCTGGTGCGCCTGTTCGAGACGGCGCTGAAGCGCCGCCGCCGCGGTTCGGTCATCCGGATCGAGTTCGACAGGCTGATGCCGCCCGAGTTGCGCGACTTCGTCGCCGGCGAGCTTGGTGTCTCGGCAAGCCGGATCAGCGTGCTCACCGGTCCGCTGGCGCTCAGCCAGATTTCGGAGATCGTCGCCGTCGCCCGCGACGATCTGAAGTTCACGCCCTATAACCCGCGTTTTCCCGAGCGCATCCGCGAGCATGGCGGCGATTGTTTTGCGGCGATCCGCGAGAAGGACATCATCGTCCACCACCCCTACGAATCCTTCGACGTGGTGGTGCAGTTCCTGCGTCAGGCGATGGCCGATCCGGAAGTGGTAGCGATCAAGCAGACGCTCTATCGCACCTCCAACGACAGCCCGATCGTACGCGCTTTGGTCGACGCCGCCGAGGCCGGCAAGTCGGTGACCGCGCTGGTCGAGCTCAAGGCGCGTTTCGACGAAGAAGCCAACATCCGCTGGGCCCGCGACCTCGAGCGAGCCGGCGTCCAGGTCGTCTTCGGCTTCCTCGAACTGAAGACCCATTCGAAAATGTCGCTGGTCGTGCGCCGCGAGGATGGCAGGCTGCGCAATTACGTGCATCTCGGCACCGGCAACTACCACCCGGTCACCGCGCGCATCTACACCGACCTGTCCTTCTTCACCACCGCCCCGACGATCGCGCGCGATGTCGCCCAGCTGTTCAACTTCATCACCGGCTATGCCGAGCCGGCCGAGCAGATGCGGCTGGCCATATCGCCGTTCACGTTGCGCGACCGCATCCTCAAGCACATTTCCGATGAGATCAGCCACGCGCTGGAGGGCAGGCCGGCCCGCATCTGGATGAAGATGAACGCCTTGGTCGACCCGATCGTCATTGACGCGCTCTACGATGCCAGCCGCGCCGGCGTCGAGATCGATCTCGTCGTGCGCGGCATCTGCTGCCTGAGGCCGCAGGTGCCCGGCCTATCGGAGAACATTAGGGTGAAGTCGATCGTCGGCCGTTTCCTCGAGCACAGCCGCATCTATTGCTTCGGCAACGGCCACGGCCTGCCATCGGACGGGGCGATCGTCTACATCTCCTCGGCCGATCTGATGCCGCGCAATCTCGACCGCCGTGTCGAGACCATGGTGCCGATCACCAATCCAACTGTGCACGAACAGGTGCTCGGCCAGATCATGCTCGGCAACATCATGGACAACCAGCAAAGTTTCGACGTATTGGCTGACGGAACCTCCCGGCGCGTTGTGCTGGAGGAGGGCGAGGAACCGTTCAACGCGCAGGAATATTTCATGACCAATCCGAGCCTGTCCGGACGGGGCGATGCGTTGAAGTCGCATGCGCCCAAGCGCATCGCGCAGTTCAAGCGCCGCAAGAAACAGAACGCAGCGACGGGCTGATGATTTCAGCGTCCCAGGGCCGGCTTCAGGACCGCCGACCGCTGTCCATCATCGATATCGGATCGAACTCGATCCGTCTTGTCATCTATGAGGGGCTGGCGCGTTCGCCGACCTTGCTGTTCAACGAAAAGATGCTGGCCGGCCTCGGCCGCGGCATCGTTTCGACCGGAAAACTCGATCCCGAGGCGGTGACGCGCTCGATGGAAGAGTTCCGCCGCTTCCGCGCGCTCTCCGACCAGGCCGGCGCCGAGCGCATATATGTGCTGGCGACCGCCGCCGCTCGCGAGGCCGTCAACGGCCCCGACTTCATCCACCGCGCCGAGGATGTGCTCAAGACCGAGATCCAGGTGCTGAGCGGCCGCGAGGAAGCCCATTATTCGGCGCTCGGCGTCATCTCCGGTTTCCATCCGGCCAACGGCATCGCCGGCGATCTTGGCGGCGGCAGCCTCGAACTGATCGACATCGACGGTGAGACGATCGGTGACGGCATCACGCTGCCGTTGGGCGGCCTGCGCCTGCAGGACATGGCGAAGAACTCGCTGACCCAGGCGGCAAAGATCACGCGCGAGCAACTGGCGCGGGCGAAATTGCTGAAAGCCGGGCAGGGCAGGGCCTTCTACACGGTTGGCGGCACCTGGCGAAACCTCGCCCGACTGCACATGGAAATGACCAACTACCCGCTCGGCGTCATGCATCATTACGAGATCGGCATCGAAAGCGCCGCGAACTTCCTCCGGCAGGTCGCGAAAGCAGAGATCGATAAGATCAAGGGCATCGAGGGCATTTCCAAGAACCGCCGCTCGCTGCTGCCCTATGGCGCCATCGTGCTGCAGGAGATCATGGCGGCGATGCAGCCGTCGAAGATCATCGTCTCGGCGCTGGGCGTGCGCGAGGGCTTTCTCTACTCGCTGCTCGACAAGGCCGAGCAGAAGGCCGATCCGCTGATCTCGGCGGCCGAAGAGCTTGCCCGCCTGCGCTCGCGCTCGGTCGACCACGCGCATGAGCTTGTCGAGTGGACCGGCAAGGCGTTCGCCGCCTTCGGCATCGACGAGACCAGGGATGAGGCGCGCTACCGCCACGCCGCCTGCCTGCTCGCCGATATCGGCTGGCGTGCCCATCCCGAATATCGCGGCAAGCAATCGCTCAACATCATCGCCCACGCCTCGTTCATCGGCGTCGATCATCCCGGCCGCGCCTTCCTGGCGCTTGTCAGCCTGTTTCGCCACGAGGGCGTGTTCAATGAAGCCGCTCCGGAAATCCGCGGACTGGCGACACCGCGCTATCTCGAGCGCGCCCGCGTGCTGGCGGCGCTGCTGCGCGTCGTCTATTTGCTGACCGCGGCAATGCCGGGCGTCATGCCACGGCTGAAATGGGAAAACCGCGGCAGTGGCGTGCTGGCGCTGGTGCTGCCGGCAGCGCTGGCCGATCTTTACGGCGAGCGGCCGGCCGGCCGGCTGGCACAGCTGGCAAGGGTCACCAATCGCCGGCTGGTGCTGGCAGTCGAGGGCGGGCCAAGCGTTTCTGTGAAATAGGCGCCTGCGTCGTCGCACGTGACAGTTTAGGAAGGGGGAAGACCATGAGATCCAGGCAGGTTCTTCAGCTGTTGGTTGCAGCGATCTTCGTCGTCTTCGCGGGCACCGCCAGTGGCCAGACGCTTTACACGCTGTCCGTCGTGGCCAAGGGGACGTTCGATCTGGATCGACATTATCCCAAAGGGATGGGCGTCAGAATGCCGTTCAATTTTCATAGGATGTTGACAACACCCCAGAACGGGGAGCGCATAAATTACTTTGTATTCAAGCCAAGCACGGACGTTCTCAAATTTATGAAATCGCTGTCGAAGAGCGATTTGTTTTCAAGGCTCGAGCCATGTTCAGGAGGTATTGACCAAGCTCTTTCCGACAGGGCTCAGACCATTGGCGGATCGATCAAGCCCATTTTTGGTCGAGTCGATCTGTTGCCGTATCTCAAGAGAAAAGAACTGATTCAATCAGATGGTTATGTATATGTCGCCATAGACAGCAACCTTCGAAACTACGTTTGGGACCCAAACGACTTCGGATCGGAGTGGGTGGCTGCAGCGGTAGAAAAACAGCAGCTTTGTCTGTACATCGGCGTTGGGCGGATGGGCTACTACAGCGCCCTAGCGTCGGTGCCTGTCAATGTAAGCCGTCTCGCAAAATTTGTTTTTCTGGACACCAAATAAACCGGGTGACTTGCTCAGGCGCGGGTCCCAAACGCCCGGCCATCGAACGAATAGGCGCCGGCGCCGGCCATTGCCAGCGCCAGAAAACCGCCTGATATGGCGATGTCCTTCATCAGCATCTGTGAATGCATGAAGGTCAGCGTCGGATCGTCGCCACCCTGGCCATAGTGGCCGATGAAGCCCGCCGCGATGCAGAACGCGGCAAGCAGGAGCGCCACGATCGGCGTCTTGAGGCCGACGAGGATGAGCAGTCCGGCGATCAGCTCGAACAGGCCCGTCGCCCAGGCTACGAGCGTTGGCAGCGGCAGGCCGAGGCCGGCAAAATAGCCTGATGTGCCGGCAACGTCAGTAAGCGCGTGGAAGCCGGACGGAACGAAAAGTGCGGCGAGCAGCAATCGGGAAAGCAGAAGCAGCGCATTGCGGGGCATCTTCACCTCCGTTGTCGACGGCCGCTTGGCCTGGCGCCCGATCTTAGCAGGTTTTCCGTCAGCGGACCGAAGGGCACAAACCGACAACGAAAAAGGGGCGCGGAAAATTCCGCACCCCTTTTGTCCAAGCAATGCTGGACTGCTTCAGCCGCGCTTGGCGTCGATCGAATAGGCGCCTGGGCCCGAGGAGGCCAGCACGAGGAAGCCGCCGGCAATCGCGACGTTCTTCAGGAAATTGATCATCTGCATCTGATCGGCCCAGCCGGTGTGGGCGACCAATGCGGTGGCAACGGTGAAGATCGCCATCACCCAGCCGACGATCCGGGTCTGGAAGCCGACGAGGATGGCGAGGCCGCCAAGCAGTTCGATCAGGCCGACGACAATGGCGGTCACCATCGGCAGCGGCAGGCCGAGGCTGCCGAAATAGCCGGCCGTGCCGGCAATCGCCGTCAGCTTGCCGAAGCCGGAAAGCAGGAAGATGACCGAAAGCAGGATGCGGCCGAGCAGGATCGTGCCCGAGGCGCCGGAGGCGGTGCCGGAACCGGCAAACGAAGTGTTGGTGGACGTGTTGGTGGACATGCGTAACTCTCCAGAAGGGTTTGGCCAAACGACTTGGGATACCCGTCTAGTTAGCGCAGGCCGACTGTTCACCAAAGACGTCAGATTGGTTACGGATTGTTCACCAAAGTAACGTTTTCGCGATCAACATAGGTGTTGAGATCCAGGCATTTCAGCACCCTAGCCCGGATGCGTCATGTCCTCCGGCCGCACCAGCCGCTCATAATCGGCTTCACTGACCAGCCCGGTGGCCAGCGCTTCCTCGCGCAGCGTTGTGCCGTTCTTGTGCGCCGCCTTGGCGATCTTGGCGGCGTTGTCATAGCCGATCGTCGGCGCCAGCGCCGTCACCAGCATCAGCGAACGGTCGAGCGCTGCCTTGATGTTGTCTTCGCGGGCCTCGATGCCGACGACGCAATTGTCAGTGAACGACACGGAAGCGTCGGCCAGCAGCTGTACCGATTGCAGGAAACAATAGGCCATCAGCGGATTGTAGACGTTGAGTTCGAAATGGCCCTGGCTGCCGGCGAAGCTGATCGCCGCATTGTTACCGAACACCTGCACGCAAACCTGCGTCATGGCCTCGCATTGTGTCGGATTGACCTTGCCCGGCATGATCGACGAGCCCGGTTCGTTTTCCGGCAGCGACAATTCGCCGAGGCCCGAACGCGGGCCGGAGCCGAGCAGGCGGATGTCGTTGGCGATCTTGAACAGCGCCGCCGCGCAGGCATTGATGGCGCCGTGCGAGAAGACCATGGAATCATGGGCGGCGAGCGCCTCGAACTTGTTCGGCGCGGTGACGAAATCGATGCCGGTGATTGCGGCGATGCGCGACGCCACCTTTTCGGCAAAGCCGACCGGCGCGTTGAGGCCGGTGCCGACCGCGGTGCCGCCCTGTGCCAATTCCTGCAGGCCGGGCAGGGTCATCTCGATGCGCTTGATCGACGAGGCGACCTGAGCCGCATAGCCCGAGAATTCCTGGCCAAGCGTCAGCGGCGTCGCGTCCTGTGTATGGGTGCGGCCGATCTTCACAATATGGGCGAAAGCCTTGGTCTTGGCCTCGAGTGCCGCATGCAAATGTCTTAGCGCCGGCAGCAGGTCGTGGATGATGCGCTCGGCGCAGGCGATGTGCATTGCAGTCGGATAGGTGTCGTTCGACGACTGGCTCATATTGACGTGGTCGTTGGGATGCACCGGCTTCTTCGACCCCATGACGCCGCCCAAAAGCTGGATCGCCCGGTTGGAGATCACCTCATTGGCGTTCATGTTGGACTGCGTGCCCGAACCGGTCTGCCAGACGACCAGCGGGAAATGCTCGTTGAGCTTGCCGTCGATGACCTCCTGGGAGGCCTCGATAATGGCCTTGCCGATCGCCGGATCGAGCCGCTTCAGCTCCATATTGGCCTCCGCTGCCGCCCGCTTGACGATGCCCAGCGCCCGCACGATCGAGGCCGGCTGCTTTTCCCAGCCGATCTTGAAATTGGCCAGCGAACGCTGCGCCTGCGCGCCCCAGTAACGGTCGGCGGCGACCTCGATGGGACCGAACGTGTCGGTTTCGGTTCTGGTCTCTGGCGCGCTCACGAAGTCTCTCCGGTTTGCAATTTGCAAACGGCGTATCGCGTTGCACAAATGCCTTCAAGCGGAGATTGCCGGTAACGGGAATGCAAATCGGTTGAAGGTGCTGGCAATCTCCCCACTTGAGGGGGAGATGTCGCCGAAGGCGACAGAGGGGGTCGGTAGGTTTTGACGCAACTCCCATAGCGGACGGAACAGGCTGGTGTTCCACGCGAGACGACCCCCTCTGGCCTGCCGGCCATCTCCCCCTCGAGGGGGGAGATCGCAACCTCACCCCGCCGTGTATCCTCCATCCACGGCGAAGATTCCGCCGCTGGTCCATGCCGCTTCGTCGCTGGCGAGATAGACGGCGATGCCGGCAAGGTCGCCGGTTCGGCCGATGCGGCCGAGCGGGTAGCTGCGCTCGACATAGGCCTTGAGCTCGGCTTGCGCGGCCTCAGGCAGGTTTTCGATCGACCTGCGCCGCATCGCTGTGTCGACCGTGCCGGGCGCGATGGCGTTGACTCTTATGCCGCGCGGCCCGAGCTCGAAGGCGAGCGACTTGGTCAGCGAATTGAGCGCGCCCTTCGACAGCGAATAGAGGCTGGACGGCCGCTTCGGGATCATCTTATGCGCGAAATAGGACGAGATGTTGATCACCGAGGCCGCGCCCGGCGCGAGATGCGGCAACAGCCGCTGGGTGAGGAAGAATACCGCCGTGACGTTGAGTGCGAAGGACTGCTGGAACTGATCCTCGCTGACGGTTTCGAACGGCACAAGGAACGCCACGCCGGCATTGTTGACGAGGATATCGACAGGTGGGCCGCGCCTGGCATGCTCGACCACGGCATCGATGCCGGCGCTGGCCGACAGGTCGGCCGAAAGCGCTTCGACATTATCCCCGAGCTGCTTGCGGGCGGCGTCGAGTTTTTTGCCGTCGCGGCCGACGATCAGCACGTCCGCGCCTTCGCGCAAAAACGCCTCGGCGATTGCCAGCCCGATCCCGTCCGAGCCGCCGGTGACCAGTGCCCGTTTGCCGCCTAGTCTCATCCAACACTCCCGCGCACTGCCGCTTCCGCCGGCGGCATGAACCCCAGAGCAGCGCCGCCGGCACTCGGGGTCAAGTCGCCTGCCTATCCCACCGTATGAAACTTCGCCTCGTCTCACCGCCCAAGCAGCGATTGTGAGGTTGGCGACAGCCGCAAAGTCTCAGTCGGCTTGGCCATACGTGACTGGACGCTCTGCTCGAACACTTGCCACTCCGGGGAGGCAGCCAAGGCTGCCTCGTGGCGGGCATGTGCATCGGCGCTGGCGAAACCGGTGATGCTGATGAAGACGTTTTCGCTGGCCCGCACCGGCAACCGCGGAAAGCTGTTTTCGGCATGCTCGGTAACGAAGGCGGCGAGCGGCGACGCGCCAAATGCGGCGAGCACCGGAAGGGCCGCGGTCTGGAAGTCATTGGCGAAACGGGCTTCCAGGCCCGGTTGCAATTGATGAATCCTGATGACAACAATTGCCTGCAAATCACTGCCTGCGCTCGGTTTTTCGAGGTCTGCCTGGGGTAATCGTTGCAATCCCGAGAGGTCTAGGCCGGCGCCTGGCCAGGCCGGCTTCAGCAGCAGCACGTCGTCGGATGAGATCATCGTGGCGTTGGCGGCGTCGCGCCAGGCAGCCCAGACCGGCCCGTCATAGAAGGCGGTCAGAGCGTTTTTCCGCGCTTCCATACCGTCAAAGCCGCGCAGCCAGACGAACATATCCGGCCGGTCGAGATCGCGGAACTGGCCGATGATGGTCATCCCCGCGGTTTCCTGGCCCTCGATCAGCTGATTGTCGAAGATGCCGATCAGTGTCTCGCGCCGGCCGGGTTTCAGCGTGTATTGCCTGAGTTCGACGACGGGCGAGGCGAGCAGATCGGGATTAGGTATGGCGTTCAAAGGCAGGTTCATCGCGCGAGCTCCAAAACAGGACAGTCATCCTGTTTTACAAAACAGACCGATTGTCCTGTTTTGTCAATCTGCTATCGTGTGAAGATGTCAGCAGAGATATCCGCTCGCCCAAGGTCGCGGGCTCAAAAACGCACCAACGACCCCGAAGGCATGCGCAAAAAGGTGCTCGATGTCGCCGAGGAGGCGTTTCAGGCACGCGGCTATCATGCATCCAGCATGGGCGACCTGATGGCGACGGCGGGCGTCACCGGCGGCGCGCTGCACCACCATTTCCCAACCAAGAAGGCGCTGGCGCTCGCAGTGATCGAGGAGCGGGTCGCCGCCGCCGTAGAAGAGACTTGGATCGCGCCGATGCGGATGGCTCCCTCAGCGCGCGAGGGCGTGCGCTCCGTGTTCGCGGCCGTCGCGGCGGAGCTGGAGCAGCAGGGTTTCGTGCGCGGCTGCCCGCTCAACAACCTGGCGCATGAACTGTCGCTTGCCGATCCGGATTTCCGCATTGCCCTTGCCGGCATTTTTTCGACCTGGCGTCAGGCGATCGCCGACAAGATCAGCGCCGACCAGCAGGCGGGCCGGGAGCTGGGCACCGATCCGCAGCGCTTCGCAGCGCTCGCCGTCGCCAGCTATTCGGGCGCCATGTCGATGGCCAAGACAGCACAGGACGCGAGCGTGCTGCGTGACTGCCTGATGGCGTTGGAGCAGGGAGTTATGTCGTCCAAGGCAGGAACGAGGCGACGTAGCAGGATACTGCACAGAGCCCTCTGACGCCGGCAGGACAGTCGCTCACTATGACCGAGGCGGGGAGGCCGAGCTCTTAATTCGGCAGCGGCTTGATCAGCTCGTAGCCGACCACGCTTTCGGCACTGGTGCCCTCGTCATAGCGCCTGGCCACAACTGCCTGCAGGTCGGGTGCGTAAAGCGCGGTAAACTCGTCCCGCATCTCGCCGGCCTCGCTCCTGATCGTCTGCTTGACCGCGAGCACGGAGTATTTGCAATCACCCAGGCTGAACGTCTCCTTGCCCTTGATGTTGATCTCCAGCGTCTCGGTGCCCTTCGGCGGCTTGTTCGGTGCGAGACGGGCAAATACGATCTTGCTCTTGGCACCCGCCTTCAGCGGGAACACCTTCCTGAGATCGGAAAACGGGATCATCGCCAGCTGCCCCGTGCTGCTGTCGCGAAACACCTCGATCAGCCCGCCGAACAGGTACTGCGACTGCGGCGATTGCGACTGGTATTTGTTGGCCACGGCAACCATTCCGCCCGCCGCCGGACGAAATTCGCTGTGGATGCCAGCCCTTTCGAGAATGAAGCCGGCCTTGGCCGATTTGGCGTCGATGCACCCGGCGCCATGCGCTGCGCTCGTCACCGCCAGAATCGCCATTGCCATGCCGATGGATGTAGCTTTCATGGCGTCCTCCTCTGCCCGCGCAAGTTGAATGCCGAAAGCAATGCCAGACCTGGGAGAACGTGTCGACACACTTTGCGAGCAACTGGACTGCCGGTCCGCGTCGTGCTGAATTTTAGCACATGATGCATCGTATTTCCGCCCGGCCGGTTTCCCGGCGCAGGTTCCTGATGAAGGCAGCGGCCGTTGCCGCGGCCGGCGCCGTTTCGCGCCCGGCCTTTGGCCAGACCGGCCAGCGTATCCCGCCGATCGACGCCACCTTCTTGTTTATCGCTGATGTCCATGCCTGCCGCACGGCGAACGGATTGAGCCCGCATTGCGAGCAGGAGGGCAAGACCGACGCTGCCTTGCTGCGCAACGTCGCCGCACTCAACGGCGTCGGCGACAGGCAATGGCCGGCTGAAATCGATGGCGTTGCCACCGCCCTGCGCTCGACGGGCAAAATCGGCACGCCGCTCGGCCTCGTCGTTGGCGGCGACATCACCGATGATGGCGGCGGCCAGATCACCCAGCCCAGCGAGGGCACGCAACTGCTTCAGTTCAGCCAGCGCTACCAGCAAGGCGTCGGCCCCGACCGCGTGCACATGCCGGTCTATGTCGGCCTCGGCAACCACGACCTCGACCAGAACGGCCCGCGCTCGCATGTCGACTGGTACCGCCGCGAAATGCGCGACTACGTCGAGGTCAACCACCGCCCCGGCGTGTTCTTCAAGCCGCCTGCGCCGGCGACCGACTACGATGTCGCGACCGATTGCTATTCATGGGATTGGGGCGGCCTGCATCTTGTCCAGACGCACCGTTTCGCCGGCGATACCGGCCATGGCGCCGTCAGCAGCCTGCCATGGCTGAAGCAGGACCTGGCGACTTATGCCGGCGACGGCCGCCCGGTCATCCTGTTCCAGCATTATGGCTGGGATACTTTTTCGATCGAAAGATGGGACGCCGCCGAGAAAACCTTCGACGACGGCGGCAAGGGTCCGCCCCACTGGTGGAGCGAAGCCGACAGGCAGGCGCTGCTGGCTGTGCTGAAGGGTTACAACATCGTCGGCATCTTCCATGGCCACCAGCACGCGACGCCGATAATCTACCGCCGCGACGGGCTCGATTTATTCAAGCCGAAGGCCGCCTTCATGGGCGGCTTTGCGTTGGCGCGGGTGACGGGAAACAGCATGGATGTGGTGCTGGGCGAAGCCGCCGGAGGTCATGGCGAGGTCACCTTCACCAATGCGTACAGCAAAAGCCTGACTTTCTGACGGGTAAGAGACGGCGCAAAAAAGGCGGCCGAACCGCCTTTTTCCTGGTTTGCGAAGGGCCGGCGTCAAAGCGCCTTCTTCACCTTGCCCTTCACGTCGCCGTAAGCCTTCTGGATCTTGCCGGTGGCCTTGTTGACGTCGCCTTCGGCCTCGGTCCGCCTGTTGCCGGTGGCCTTGCCGGCGGTCTGCTTGACCGAGCCCTTGGCTTGCTTGGCGACGCCTGCCACCTGATCCTTGTTCACCGTGGCGCATCTCCTGAACCGTTTGCCCAGGGAAACGGTTGCCGATCGCTTAGGTTCCGGGTTCTGCCCGTCGATTGGGATAGCTTCCGGCCGCGAAGCCGACAGGATAGGGTGCACCAGGACGCCCGAACAGACAGGGGCCGGAGGGACAATGGCTGAATTCACGCTCTTCATCGGCAACAAGTGCTTTTCGTCGTGGTCACTGAGGCCATGGCTGGCGATGAAGCATCTGAAGATCCCGTTCGAGGAGGGTTTTGTGCGCCTGCGCACGCCCGAGACCGCGGCCAATCTGGCCAGGATATCGCCGACCGGCCAGGTGCCGGTGCTGAACCATCGGCTGCCGAATGGCGAGGTCCGGATCGTCTGGGAAACCCTTGCCATCCTTGAATATCTCGCCGAGCTGTTTCCCGGGAAAAAACTCTGGCCGGCCGACATCGGCGCCCGCGCGCTGGCCCGCTCGGCGGCGACAGAGATGCATTCCGGCTTTCGCGAGGTCCGCTATGGCTGGCCGATGAATTTGCGCCGGCCAAAAGGCCACAAGCCGCTCGACGCCGAAGGTGAGGCACAACGGGCGCGCATCGAAGGGCTATGGCGCGAATGCCGCGAAAAATACGGCAAAGGCGGCCCGTTCCTGTTTGGCCATTTCACCGCGGCCGACGCCATGTATGCGCCGGTCGTCACCCGCTTCGACACCTATGGCGGCACGCTGGCAACCGATACCCGCGCCTATGTCGACGCCGTGCTTTCGATGCCGGCGATGCGCCACTGGTATGCCGAGGCGGCGAAAGAGCCTTGGCCGGAGCCCGGCCCAGACGAATAGAGCCGAGCAACCGGCAAACTGGTCTTCCACTTCGCGGCCCGCGGCCTATCTGAAGATCGGGCTGGGGCCTTGGAGACTTCACAATGACATCTGTTTCTTCCGCACTGGCCGGCAAGGTCGCACTCGTCACCGGCGCCTCCTCGGGCATCGGCGAGGCAACGGCTGTGGCACTCGCAGCCGCCGGGGCCAAGGTGGCGATTGCCGCACGCCGCGCCGATCGTCTCGAAGCGCTGGCCGCGCGTATCGAAGAGGCCGGCGGCGCTGCGCTCCGCATCGAGGCTGACGTCACCAGCAACGACGATGTCACCGCCATGGTCGACAAGGTTGTCGCCGAATGGGGCCGCCTCGACATCCTCGTCAACAATGCAGGTGTCATGCTTCTGTCGCCGGCCGCCGATGCCGAACTCGACGACTGGCGCCGCATGGTCGAGCTCAACCTGCTGGCGCTGATGGGCGTCACCAAAGCGGCGCTGCCGCATCTGAGGGCCGCCAAGGGTCACATCGTCAATGTCTCGTCGGTCGCCGGCCGTGTCGCCAATCCGGGCGCCAGCGGCTACGCGGCAACCAAGTTCGGTGTCGTCGGCTTTTCCGAATCGCTGCGCCGCGAAGTCTACGCCGACAAGGTTCGCGTCACCGTCATCGAGCCTGGCCTTGCGCGCACCGAACTCGGCGACCATGTCACCAACCCGGCGGCGAAGGCCGGGCTCGACCAGCGGCTCGCCGCCATGGAGGCGCTGACCGCCGAGGACATCGCCGCGGCCATTCTCTACGCCGTGAGCCAGCCGGCACACGTCAACGTCAACGAGATTGTCATCCGCCCGACCGACCAGGAGCGGTGAATGACGTCAGATCTTTTCGCTACGTCTCGAAACCCGCCCGCAGGAAATCGCCACACTCCTCGACCAGCCGGGACGGGTCCCTCGCGAGATAGACGCCGAAATCCGCTGTCGGCGCCGGCGGCAGGTTGAAGCGTCCGTTGAGGCTTTGGCAGTCGGGCGGCAGTCCTTCCTGCAGCAGAAGGCCGATGCCAAGCCCGGCCCTCAGCGCCGAGTTCAGTGTCGCGAAGGTCGACACGCGGCAGCCGATCTTCCAGCCGATCCCGGCCTCGGCGAGCGAAGCCAGCATCCTGTCCTGCCAGGAGCAGGCGCCTTCGAAGATGATCAGCGGAAGCTCAACCTCGTCATCGATCTCGATCATGCGGCTTGCCGCCCAGACCAGCTGTCGTGACAGATGGCCTCGCGGCGCCTTTGTGAAGCGCGCCGGATCAGCCATGACGATGTCGCATTTTCCTTCGCCCAGCGACTTGCTGAGATCGGTGCTGCTGGCTGATGTCAGCTCGATCTCCACGGAAGGATACCGGCGGCGGAAGTCGGCGATGATCAACGGCAGCCGTGTCACCGCCAAATCCTCGACGATGCCCAGTCGGACACGGCCGACCAGCCTGCGGCCTTCAATCTCGCGCCTGGCATCGTCGCCGATCGCGATGGCCTTGCGGGCGAAGGCGAGCAGGATCTCGCCGGCCTCGGTCAGCGTCACGCCGCGCGGCGAACGGCGCAGCAGCTCGGCGCCGACTTCACCCTCGAGGCGCTGAAGCTGCATGCTCACCGCCGCCTGGGTGCGGGCAAGCCGATCGGCCGCCCGGCTCACCGTTCCCGTATCGGCCACGGTGACGAAGGCGCGCAGCAGCCTGACGTCGATATCTCCAGTCATAAGAATTCCTGATAGCTGTGTCAGCACTATCAGGCTACCTGAAAGCCCGATCTGAATTCAAGGTCCGCTCGTCCAACGAAAACAGGAGCAGCCACCTTGTCCTACAGAAGAAGATTTGAGGAGCTAGGTGTCGCCTGGCCGTCACTCGAGCGGCCCGCTTTGCCGTTCTCGCCGACGGTTCGGGTCGCCGACATCGTCTATGTCTCCGGTCAGATCCCCGAGATCGGGCAGGAGATCGCCGCGATCGGCCAGGTCGGCGCAGAGATCGATCTGGCCGCGGCGCGGAACGCCGCCCGGCTCTGCGCGGCCAACATCGTCTATTGGCTGGACAAGGAATTGGACGGCAATCTCGACCGCGTCGTGAAATTCGCCAAGCTGACCGTCTATGTGAACGCGGCGGCCGGCTTTGCGGCCTATTCGGAGGTCGGCAACGGAGCATCCGAATTTCTGCTCCATGTTTTTGGCGAGCGTGGCGAGCATGCCCGCTGCTCGCTCGGCATGGCCGGCTTGCCGGCCAATGTTCCGGTCGAAGCCGACGCCATTGTGCATGTCCGCTGATGCACGCCCAAAGCATGCACTCAGGGCTTATCCGGGAGTGCGCAGTGAAACCAGAGGGGGCTTGGCTTGATAAATACAAATCTTGAGGGGCGGAAGGCGCTGGTTCTCGGAGGAGGCAAGGGCCTCGGTTTCGGCGTCGCCGAAGTGCTCGCGGCGAAAGGCGCCGAGATCATCCTGGTCGGACGAGGGGAGGAGACCCTGGATGCGGCGCGGCGCGCGATCGAGTCCGCCGGCCCCGTCTGCTCGACCTTCAGCGCCGATCTTTCCGATAACGACAGCGTCTCCCGGCTGATCCGTGCCATCGAGGGCGAGCATCAGCGGATCGACATCGTCCTGCTCAATGGCGGCGGCCCGCCGCCCTTCGCGGCCAGCGTCTTCGATGCGAGCGTCTGGGAGAAGCAGTTCACCAGCATGGTGCTAAGCCAGATGCGCATCGCCATTTCTTTCCTGCCAGGCATGCGGTCGCGGCGCTGGGGGCGCATCATCGCCGTTTCCTCCACGTCCGTCCGCGAGCCGATCCCCGGCCTCACCGCTTCGAATGCGTTGCGTGCGTCGCTTGCCGGCTGGGCCAAGACCCTGGCCGGCGAAGTGGCGGCGGACGGCGTCACCGTCAACCTGTTGCTGCCTGGCCGTTTTGCGACGGACCGGACGAAACAGTTCGACGCGATGGACGCCGCCGACAGGGGTGTGGACGCTGCTGTGATCGCCGCCGAGAGTCAGGCCGAAATCCCGGCAAAGCGCTACGGGACCCCCGCCGAATTCGGCGCGGTTGCCGCATTCCTGGCCAGCGACGACGCCGCCTATATCACCGGCGTGGCTTTGCCGGTGGATGGTGGGCTCAGCCGCGGCATGCTGTGAGGGGCAGGCGGCGCGAATGCTCGCATCACACAGGAACGCCCCTCGTGCCTTTTATCTGCGCGGGGGGCGTCCTGTTTGTCGTCCGCCTCTCTCAAGATCGCTCTTTCAAGAACGGCTTTCGACACCGAAAGAATGCCCGCGGTGCCAAAATGGTTCCCGGCTAAGTGGTTTTTTGCGGCTCGCCCGGCTTTCGCTGCCGATGTGCCTGCACAGGCAGTCGCGGCGCCCTCTGCGAGTGTGACAAATCGGTAGTGTCTCAGTTTGAATTTTCAGGATTGGGCGGAAGGCTGCCCGACATGTCAAAGGGCATCACTCGTCTGGCAGCCGCTCCGGCGACTCTTGCGCCTCTTTGGATACCCAAACTTGGCTTGGAATAGAATGACCGATCCATTCGAGCCAATGCGAGGCGAGCCACTTGGGCGATATTGCCCTCGCCCCTTCTGCCTTCGCTTCTTCTGGCAGGTAGACGAGCACGTGACCTGCGTCATAGCCGCTGCACCGTACAAGACCCAGACCTGATGCCTCAGACGTTTCAAACAGCATGTACTCTCGGATTTCCTCTACTGGAGTTCGAGCGCGGAAGCGGAACACCGCGCCACGGTAGAGGAGATCGTTTTCCCCCAGTGAATTAAGAGTGGTCCAAGTCAGCATCCTGCCCCTAGACTTCGCCGGTGTTCTTCTTGTATGGGCCCGCGCGACCCGGCTTCGGCGCAACGGCGTCCATCTTCTCGCAAAGATCGGCCATTGACCGGAGCGCCTCGGACTGCCGCCATGGCTGGCGACGTCTTCCGCGTGTTATAAATGTGAATGAAGTTGATGCAGACTGCATTGCCGATCACGTCGGCCGGGCGCTTCTGGCCTTTAGGTCCGGTCGGCATTGTTCAAGTCTGCCAACTCGGCTTCTGCCTCAGCTAGCTCCGCTTTATATTCGGCGATCTTCTCAGGCGTTGGTTCCCATATTTCCGGGTCACCCATTGTCAGAGCGCGGATCATAGCAGTTGCCGCAGTTACCCGCGCTTCCGCCGCCTGTCGCAGGAGCGAATTCACAAGGTCGTTCGTTTCGTCTGGTTGCTCACTCATACGGCGAGCGTATAGGACAGAGCATCGCAACGCGACAAGAGAGGCGTCAAATTTCAAGCTGAGACACCACCGACAAATCAAAAAAATTGACACAACGCGCAAAGAAGTCTATAAGAATTTTGTCGATATTTGTTTGACCGACTTTTGTTATCCGCGTGCTTAGGCGCGCCTTTGGCGAACTTCCCCCATCAAAATCGAGACAAACGTTGTTGTGCATCCGCATGACGGCGAACGAATATTTGCCATGGAAAGGGTTCGTTATGAGCACAGGCACAGTTAAATGGTTCAACGCCACCAAAGGTTTTGGTTTTATTCAGCCTGACGACGGTTCTGCCGACGTTTTCGTCCACATCTCAGCCGTCGAGCGCGCCGGAATGCGCGACATCGTCGAGGGCCAGAAGCTTGGCTACGAGATGGTCCGCGACAACAAGTCGGGCAAGATGTCCGCCGACCAGTTGAAGGCGGCCTAAAACGGAATTAAGCCTCACCGGTGACCACGGATGTACTGGCACCGGTGAATGGCAAATTCCAGCGCATGATCGCGGGGATGTTAAGTCCCCGCTCATGCGCATGAGAAGAACGTTTCCTTGCGCGTCTGTCGGGAGGCGCGGGCGCTCTTATGGAAGGTCAGGCGGTGCCTGGCCTTTTTCATTTTTGCGCTTCGACCGCCGAAAGAGCGCTGCTCGACGGCCCGGACGTGCTAAGGACGTTCCAGCAATTTGAAACCGGCTGCCGTATTGCTTTGTGCGGGATCCTGGCCGAAAGACCAGTCTCGTCACTTTTCGGCGGCGCGCTCCGAACCGGGAGAAAGACCTTGACCGAACCTTCAAAAAAACCTCGCGACCAGGCCGAATCCATCTTCAGCAAGACGCGGACCCAGTCGATGTCGCTCGACCGCATCAATTCCGAACGGGATGCCGTCAGCCAGGCCCGCGAAGCCAAGACCGCACGGCTGCGCGAACTGCGCCTGGAAAAGGAAGCCGACGACATGGCGGCGGCGGTTGCGCTCGCGGCCTCGCCGAAACGCGCAGGCAAACGCTGATGGCCACCAAACGTGTGCCTCAAAAGGCGATCGCCGCCGATTCGACCATCGCCGATGTCGTGGGCGAACTCGACAAGCCGGTCGAATATGTCCGGCGCGTGCTCGAGAAGCTCGAGCGCTGCAGGCGTGTCCACGGCGATGCCCAGGTGCGGCTCGGCGTGCGCGGCCGCGCCGAATGCCCCAATTATCTGATCGAATACGTCCGGGAAAACGCCAAGACCCGCGAGCGCGTGACCTACCACGATGCCGCCTACAGCGGCAGCACGCATCGCGAGCTAGCGCCCCGGCACATCGAGGAGGCCAGGAACTGGTCGCCCGAAGAAATGAACATCACGGCCGTTTCGGCGCTCATCGGCCGCCTTCGCAATCCGAATGCGCCATCATCGCGTTTCTCTGACGAGGATTGATATGGCAATCAAGTTTTCCGCCAAGGGCCAGCCGGCAGCGCCTGCTGCCGCCGTGAAGCCGGCCAAGCCGGCCGCCGCGCCAAAAACCGGTGAAGCCGCCGAGGCGGGCACCGATCTGTTCAGGTCGCCGGCCGAAGCACCGCCGCGCAAGCCGAAGAAGAAATAGCACCCTTGCAGCAAAATGCCGGCCGGAAATCTGCGCCAAGGCTGCTTGCTCTGGCGGTCGCAGAGGATTTTTCGTCGCCACAAGAGGGCGCCGGTCCGGTTGCCTTCGATTGCCAGACCTGTGGCGCCTGCTGCGCCTACTCGTCCAGATGGCCGCGCTTCTCCACCGAGGATGACGCGCAGCTCGACCTTATCCCGCAAAAATACGTGGCGGCCGACGAAGCCGGCATGCGCTGCGACGGCGCGCGCTGTTCGGCACTGTGCGGCGAGGTCGGCAAGTCAACCGCCTGCGGCATCTACGACATCCGCCCCGACGTCTGCCGCGCCTGCATGCCGGGCGATGACGACTGCCTGATGGCGCGCCGGGCTCACGGACTGCCGACGCCGTAATGGCGGCCCTCGGGCTGGCGTCTCAGTTTGAATTTCGTCAATCAGATGGGCGAAAGTCGCTGCGGTAGAGGCCGGGCGATCGTCCGGTCAATCGTTTGAATGCCTGCGAGAACGACGGCACCGATTCATATCCGACGGCGCGCCCGATCTCGCCAATGTTCTGGTTCGTTTCCCGCAGAGCCTTGGCGGCAAGGTTCATCCGCCACCGGGTCACATAGGACAGCGGCGGCTGTCCTACCAGTTGAGCGAAGCGACGCGCGAAGGTGGCCCGGGACTGTGCTGCGCCGCTGGCAAGGGAAGCGATGGTCCAGGGATTGCCCGGCCGCTCGTGGATCAGGCGCAAAGCCTGCGCAATGCCTTTGTCGCGCAAGGCGCCAAACCATCCCCCTGTTCCGAGTGGCTGATGTTCGATCCAGGCGCGCAACAAGAAGATCAACGTGCTGTCGAGAAGGCGTGGGGCGACAATGTCGTGGCCGCCGAGATCGCCTTTCGCTTCGACCTGCAGAAGTTCCAGGGCAAGCCGCAGCGGCTCGCTGGTGTCGATCTGATTCCGGGTCAAATGAATCAGCGGAGGAAGCAGCGAAACCATCGGATATGGCCCGACGCCGTCGAGTGAATATCTCGCACAAAGAAGAGTTGTCGCGCCGCTCTCGCTTTTCGGTTCCAGTCCGCTCCGATTTGCGGAAAGGACGGCGGATATCGATGCCGTCGGTGCATCCGCCGGATTGCAAAGGGCATGCCCGATACCGCTCGCGACAAGGATGACATCTCCCTCGCCTAAGCGGATCGGCTCCCTTTCACCGGCTAACCGCAGCCAGCATTCGCCGTTCTGTATGACGTGGATGGCGGCATTCCTTGTCGGATCCACCGAAATACCCCATGGCCGATGCAGGGTCGCGCTGCCGATCATGGCGCTGCCAAATCTCAGCGAAGCAAGAACTTCGGACAAGGCGTCCATGAGAACCATCCTCCAACGATGAATAGGACGACGATATTAGACGATTGGATAAGAATCCAGGCGAATAGCGTATCGACCATCTCACAAGCGTGGCTGATTATGTTGGCAAGATCGGCCTGCGGACGCTCCTGTCCACAACAGGCAGAAGCAGGCACGGGAAGGAGCAAAAACATGCGTGACGAACCATCAAATCCAGTTCCAGCCAAGACCCATAATTTGCTCGACACCAACAAGGCGATCGTCCTGGACTTCATCCACAAAGCAGTAAACCAAGGCAACATCGAAGCTGCTTCGATGCATTTTGGCGAACGCTACATCCAACACAATCCGAACATTGCGGATGGTGCGGAAGGCTTCAAAGCCTATCTGCAGCAGCTCAAACAGTCATTTCCCCTCGTGAAGGGAGAGGTGAAGCGGATTTTTGCCGAAGGGGATTTCGTCATCGTGCACATGCACGCAAAACGCGAACCGGAGGAGGAGGGCCTAGCCATTGTCGACATTTTCAGGCTGAAGGACAGCAAGCTGGTCGAACACTGGGAAGTTCGGCAGCCTATCGCCGATAGCAAGCTGCACGCCAACAGCATGATCTGAATGCACATAGGCTCTCAGGCTGGCTTGTGCCCGCACGTTTCGCTGATTACGCTGCCGGCGGCAGGGCCAACGCCGGGAGACCATCCGTGAGCATCGAATTCTTGTTGAGGTCGCTGATTGTCGTGGCTTCGCCCGGTACCGGCGTTCTCTATACGCTGAGCGCCGGGCTTTCGCGTGGTGCGCGCGCCAGCATCATTGCCGCTTTCGGCTGCACGCTCGGCATCATTCCGCACATGGCGGCCGCCATCACCGGCCTCGCGGCACTGCTGCATACCAGTGCCGTCGCCTTCGAGACGCTGAAATATCTCGGCGTCGCCTACCTGCTCTACATGGCCTGGAACACGCTGAAGGAGAAGGGCGGCCTGAGCGTCGAAGAAAATGTCGCGCCGCGCTCGGCCGGCAAAGTGATCACTTCGGGCATCCTCATCAACATCCTCAATCCGAAGCTGTCGATCTTCTTCTTTGCCTTCCTGCCGCAATTCGTCAGCACCACCGAACCGCATGCGCTGTCGAAAATGCTGGAGCTCAGCAGCATCTTCATGCTGCTCACCTTCGTGGTCTTTGTCGGCTATGGCATTTTTGCTGCGTCGATCCGCAGCCATGTCGTGTCGCGGCCAAAGGTGCTGACCTGGATGCGCCGTACCTTCGCCGGAGCCTTTGTCATGCTCGGCGCCAAACTGGCGCTGGCGGACCGGTAGACAGGAAGATCGCGGGCAGCGCCAACCTAACCCTTCACGTAGCCCATGGCCTCGACGATCTGCCCGTCCGCCACGCGCATCAGGTTGACGCCGCGCAGCGAATTGCCGTCGGCCATCCAGTAGCGCCAGCGGATCGTCGCCCGGTCGCCGGCGACGAAAGTTTCTTCGATGTCGAAGCGCGTGCCGGGTCCGGTCGCGATCGCCGACCACAGTTCGACGCAGGCGCCCTTGCCGATGCGGCGGGCGCCGTCCGGGGCCGGCGTGGTGTTCTCGATCACGCAATCTTCCGCCACCAGATCGTCGAGCGCCGACGGGTCGTGGCGCTGGAAGACGTCGTTGTAGCGCCGCATGATCTCGGCCGTTTCGGCGGAGCGTTTGGCTGCGGCGATGTCGATGACGAGTTCCTGTGTCATTGGATATTCCTTCCCTTCAGTGATCGGTAGCGGTTTCGATGAGGCGGGCCTTGAGCGTGATCACTGCGACGCCGGCCAGCGCCCGCGACACGAGGCAGCTCTCCTTGGCCGTCTGCGCCAGCCGCTCGAACTCCCCCGCCGCCAGCCCGGCGACGCTTGCCTCGGTCTCCAGCTCGATACGGGTCAGCGTCGGTCCGGCCGCGGTGGCGCCGAGATGCGCTTTCGCGATCGTGTGGATGCGCGCGGGAGTGTAACCTTCGCGGCCGAGGACGGCGCTCAGCGCCATCGAGAAGCAGCCGGTATGCGCCGCCGCAATCAATTCCTCGGGATTGGTGCCGGGACCGTTCTCGAAACGCGACGGGAACGAGTAGGCGCCTTCGAAGACGCCGCTGCCGAGCTTCAGCCGGCCCGAACCTTCCTTCAACGATCCCTGCCATTGGGCCTCTGCTTCACGAATGGTCATTGTGTCTCTCCTTTGATTTGAGGGGTCGATCAGATTTTGGGGCGGACCAGTCAGGCGCTGTCGACGACCACTTTCCCGAAGACGTCGCCTTGCTGGAAATAGCGGTAGGCGTCGTTGGCCTCGTCGAAGGCGAACACCTTGTCGATGACAGGCCTAAGCCGATGCACCGAGATGGCGCGCAGCATGGCTTCGAGATTGGTGCGATTGCCGACGAACAGGCGGCTGATGGTGGCGAGGCTGCGCTGGTAGACCGGGCCGGGGATCTGCACCGTCCCGCCTTTCGCATCCTGTATGGTGAGAAGCACGATGCGCCCGTAAAGCGCGCAGGCGATCATCGATTGCGCGAAGGTCGGCGGGCCGCCGGTCTCGACGACGAGGTCGATGCCGCCGGTCTGCTCGCGCACCGCAGCACCCCATTCCGGCATGTCGGCGGTCGAGACGACGAGGTCGGCGCCCAGCGCCTGCAGCCGGTCCAGCTTCTCGTTGCGCGAGCTGACTGCCACGACACGGCAGCCGAGCAGCTTGGCGAATTGCAGCGCAAATAGCGCGACGCCACCTGAACCGATGACAAGAACCCATTGGCCGGGCTTCGGCATTTCGGCCGCCGTCACGGCATTCCAGGCGGTCAGGCCGGCGCAGGTTAGTGTCGCCGCTTGATGCCAGTCGAGATGATCGGGAAGCCGCACCGCCCATTGCTCGTCGAGCACGGCGTATTCGGCCAGCATCCCGTCCAGCGTGCAGCCAAGCTGGTCGATCAGACCGGTATTGATGCGGCCATCGATCCAGCGCGCAAAATAACTGCCGGTGACGCGGTCGCCGACGGCAAAGCGGGTGACGGCCTCGCCGACGGCAACGACTTCGCCGGCGCCGTCGCTCAGCGGGATAACGCCTTGGCGCGGCGCCAGCGGGTAGGTGCCGTTGAGGATCATCGTATCGCGGCGGTTGAGCGCGGTGGCGCGGACACGCACGACGATCTCGTGCGGCTTCGGCGTCGGCTGCGCCTCGTCGCGCATCACCAGGCACTTGGTCCCGCAGGTTCCTTCAAGACGATAACTGCGCATTTGCCCCTCGCATATGTAGACTGATCTACATATTATGTAGACCGATTGTCATATTCGAGGCAAGGCCTATAATGCTCACTCCTGACAGAGGTTGACATGGCGAACGACACCCGCACCCGCATACTCGAGACGACCGGGCTGCTGCTGAGGCAGCGCGGCTACCACGGCACGTCGCTCAACGATATTTTGAGCGCCTCAGGCGCACCGAGAGGTTCGCTCTACTTTCACTTTCCGGGCGGCAAGGATCAGCTGGTCATCGAGGTGACGCGCGACAGCGTCGCCGATGTGACGCAGAGGCTGGACGCCGCGCTCGCTGCCGAAAAGGACCCGGCGGTGGCTGTCCACCACATCTACCAGTCGGTCGCGCGCATGCTGGAAGACAATCGGTTCACGCTCGGTTGCCCGATCGCGCCCGTGGTGTTGGACTCGCCGATCGACATGCCGGAACTGGCCGAGTTGTGCCGGTCCGCCTTCGAGCAATGGATAGGCTTGCTCAGGGCGGCCTTCGTCAGGGCAGGGGTGCCCGAGCGCCGCGCGCACGCGCTCGCATTGCTGGTCGAATCATCGCTGGAAGGGCTGATGGTGATCGCACGCGCCACCCACGACCGTGCCCCGGTGCTGGCGGTAGCCGATGAGGTCGCGGCGCTGATTGAGGGCGCTTTGCCGGCCAAGAGTGCCACTGCCGCGGTGCATTGACGTTTATGCCTTCATCGCATCGAAGGCGGCGCGGCGTTCCGCCAAAAGGGCCAAGGCTGCAGCTCGACGATTGATGTTCTGCGCCGCCGCGACGCCTGGAAGTAACGGCATGGATCCTAGGGTCTCCGCAACGTCGCTTCGCTCCTGCTCCGCCCTAGGATGACGAAGCGAAGGGTTCGTTCAGCCAATCTCGAAGGTTTGCGATTTCGCTGTCTGTCGTCACCCGCTACACGGGGACGCACTCCCAATCTCCGCCACATCAACGAAAAAGGGCGGCATCGCTGCCGCCCTTTCCGTAAGCTTGCGAGATTGGCTGGATTAGAAATCCATACCGCCCATGCCGCCGCCGCCCATGCCGCCAGGCATGCCGCCGCCAGCCGACTCCTTCTTCGGAGCCTCCGCGATCATGGCTTCGGTGGTGACCAGCAGGCCGGCGACCGAGGCCGCGTCCTGCAGAGCCGTGCGCACAACCTTGACCGGGTCGACGATACCCATGGCGATCATGTCGCCATATTCGCCGGTCTGGGCGTTGTAGCCGAAGGTTGCCCCCTTGTTCTCAAGGATCTTGCCGGCAACGATCGATGCTTCCGCACCGGCGTTGGCCGCGATCTGGCGGGCCGGAGCCTGCAGCGCGCGACGCACGATGCTGATGCCCGCGGTCTGGTCGGAGTTGGCGCCGGTTGCCTTGATGCTCAGCGAAGCGCGCAGCAGTGCGACGCCGCCGCCGGGAACGATGCCTTCTTCGACGGCCGCGCGGGTCGCGTTGAGGGCGTCATCGACGCGGTCCTTCTTTTCCTTGACTTCCACTTCGGTCGCACCGCCGACGCGGATGACGGCAACGCCGCCCGCCAGCTTGGCGAGACGTTCCTGCAGCTTCTCCTTGTCGTAGTCCGAGGTGGTCTCCTCGATCTGCTGCTTGATCTGGGCGACGCGGCCCTGGATTTCGGCCTTCTTGCCGGCGCCGTCGACGATGGTGGTGTTCTCCTTGGAGATCGACACCTTCTTGGCGCGGCCGAGCATGTTCAGGCCGACATTCTCGAGCTTGATGCCGAGGTCTTCGGAAATGACCTGGCCACCGGTGAGGATGGCGATGTCTTCCAGCATGGCCTTGCGGCGATCACCGAAGCCCGGCGCCTTGACGGCAGCGATCTTCAGGCCGCCACGCAGCTTGTTGACGACCAGCGTGGCCAGGGCCTCGCCTTCGACATCTTCCGAGATGATGACCAGCGGCTTCGAGGTCTGCACGACGGCCTCGAGGATCGGCAGCATGGCCTGCAGGTTGGAGAGCTTCTTCTCATGGAGAAGAATGTAGGCGTCTTCCAGATCCGCAACCATCTTCTCGGCGTTGGTGACGAAGTAGGGCGAGAGATAGCCGCGGTCGAATTGCATGCCTTCAACGACTTCAAGCTCGGTCTCGGCGGTCTTTGCTTCCTCGACGGTGATGACGCCCTCATTGCCGACCTTCTGCATCGCTTCCGCGATCATCGAGCCGACCGACACGTCGCCATTGCCGGCGATTGTGCCGACCTGGGCAACCTCTTCCGAGGTCTTGATCTTCTTGGCGTTCTTGATCAGCGTCGCGACGACGTCGGCGACGGCGAGGTCGATGCCGCGCTTGAGGTCCATCGGGTTCATGTCGGCGGCAACCGACTTGTGGCCTTCCTGGACGATCGACTGTGCCAGAACGGTCGCGGTGGTGGTGCCGTCGCCGGCGATGTCGTTGGTCTTCGAAGCAACTTCGCGGACCATCTGCGCGCCCATGTTTTCGAACTTGTCCTCAAGCTCGATTTCCTTGGCGACGGTGACGCCGTCCTTGGTGATGCGCGGTGCGCCGAACGACTTGTCGATGACGACGTTGCGGCCCTTGGGGCCGAGCGTGACCTTCACCGCGTCGGCGAGGATGTTGACGCCGCGCAGCATGCGCTCACGAGCGTCGCGGGAGAATTTTACGTCTTTGGCAGCCATTTTTTACTCCTGGGCATTTCGCCCGAAATTCAGATTGGATGGTGCGGATGAAAGGCGGCGTGTCAGCCGATGACGCCCATGATATCGGCTTCCTTCATGATCAGAAGGTCTTCGCCGTTGAGCTTGACTTCGGTGCCCGACCACTTGCCGAACAGGATGCGGTCACCGGACTTGACGTCCAGCGGGACGAGCTTGCCGACCTCGTCACGGGCGCCGGAACCGACGGCGATGATCTCGCCTTCCTGCGGCTTTTCCTTCGCCGTATCGGGGATGATGATCCCGCCGGCGGTCTTCGCTTCGGACTCGACGCGGCGAACGACCACGCGGTCATGCAGCGGCCGGAAATTCGACTTTGCCATTTTTGGATTTCCTTGGTGCGAATGTTGAACGGTTCTCCGTTGCCGGAGCGTGCTTAGCACTCAGCCGAAGCGAGTGCTAACGCGGCAATGAGATAAGCCGCATGCTCCTGCTAGTCAAGACGGAAGAGCAAAGAGCAAAGAGAAAAGAGCAGACAGCAAAGAGAAGAGAGTAAAGAGCGTGTAAGCATCGAGCCTTTTATGTGAACAATGTCGGGTATCAGACATATATGGGGCGGCTCACCCTTTGTATTTGAGCTTTATTCAGATGGCACGAATGATGCAACGGGTGATGCATTTGATCTCATCCAGAGGCTCGCACGGGGTCGTGCTGCGTCAGCTCGGTCATGTCGAGCTTCAGAAGGCCATTTTGGCATTGGTTCTGTTGCCCTATCGCCATTCATGACCAGTCCTGCGCGCGTGAGCCGGCCGGCTAGATTCCAACCACGAGAGCGCCGCCGCTGAGACCCGCACCCGCCGCCGACAGAAGGATTTTCTCTCCAGGCTGGAATGGCTTCATCTGGTTGGCGAGCGAGAGCGACAGCGGGATCGTCGCGGCCGAAGAGTTGCCGTATTCGGCAATCGTCTTGACAATTGCTTGGTCCGCGATGCCGAGGTTCCTCCCGACCGCGTCGAAAATCCGAGTATTGGCCTGATGCGGCACGAACCGGCCGAGATCGTGTGGCCGCACTCCGGCAGCGGCTAGAGCGCTTGTCGAGCAATCGGTCATCATCTCCACGGCCATTGCGAACACTTCGCGGCCGTCCGTCATCCTCATTCGGGTTTGCGCGAGATCGAGGTCACCGTGGAACGGCTTGTTGCTTCCTCCTGCGGGAATCTGGATCAGCCCGTATCGCGAGCCGTCCGAATCCACCGAGGCACCGAGAATGCCCCGATCAGCATCATCGCACTGACCGATCACCAGGGCGCCGGCGGCATCGGCAAACAGGACCGAGCTTGCGCGCTCGGCTGGATTGATGCGGCGGCTGAGGATGTTGGCGGCGATAACAAGGCTCGCTTTGCCGTGCAGGCGGGTAAATCCGTCCGCGAACATCAGCGCATAGATGAAGCCGGCGCAGGCGCCGGTCAGATCGACAGCGCCGGCGCGGCCCAGCCCCAACCGATGTGCGACCAGGGGCGCGCTGGGCGGCAGGAGGTGATCGGGCGTCGAGGTGGCAAGTAACAGCAGACCGATGTCGTGGCGCGCAATGCCGGCGTTCGCCAAAGCCATGTCGCCGGCTTGCGTGGCCAAGCCAGACAGCGTGTCTTCGTCCGTTGCCCAGAAGCGCGAACGAATTCCGGTGCGCCGCTCGATCCAGCCCGGTTCGAGGCCGAGATTGTTCTCGATTTCGGCATTGGCCACCTTTCGCCCAGGCGCATGATGGCCAAACCCGAGAAGGCGCGACGACCTGCTCATGGCCTCGAACCGAAGCGTTCGCCGGCTTCCTCGATGGCGTCATAGAGCCCGTCCAGCTCCTCGCCGGTGATGCAATAAGGCGGGAGAAGATAGAGGACATTGCCGAGCGGGCGCACAAGGAGCCCGCGCTTGAGGAAAAAAGCGCGCAGTTTCGGGCCGATTTCGGCCAGATAACCGGCTGAGCCGGCGCGAAGATCGAGCGCCGCAATCGTGCCGGTCGTCCGCTTGTCGGTGAAGTAGGGATTGTCGCGAAAGCGTCTAAGCCCGGCGGCCTGCTTCGCGCTCAGGGCCGCGATCCGCTCGGCCACCGGCTCGTCCTGCCAGATCTCGACATTGGCGAGTGCTGCCGCGCAGGCAATCGGATTGGCGGTGTAGGAACTCGAGTGGAAAAAGGTCTTCTTCCTGTCCGTCGAATAGTGAGCCTGGAAGATGGCATCGGTGGCGAGTGTGGCCGCCAGCGGGATGGTGCCACCGGTCAGGCCCTTCGAGGTGCACAGGATATCCGGAGAAATCGATGCCTGCTCGCAGGCGAACATGCTCCCGGTGCGGCCCCAGCCGGTCATCACCTCGTCGGCGATCAGCAGCGTGCCGGAGGCTTCGGCGATCTTCTTCAATCCGGTCAGAACCGAGGCCGGATACATCCGCATGCCGCCGGCGCCAAGCACCAGCGGTTCGATGATCAGCGCGGCGGCGCGCCGGTCGCGGCTGACGGCCTCGAATCTATCCAGCGTTTCCTGCTCGCGGCCGGCGGCCGGGAAGGGAATGGTGTCGACCTCGAACAGCAAGGGTTCGTAGGCGGCGTTGAACACGCCACGGGCACCGACGCTCATCGTGCCGATCGTGTCGCCGTGATAGCTGTGCTCCATGACGACGATGCGCGAGCGCGGCGCGCCGATGTTGCGGAAATAGCCGAGCGCCATCTTCAGCGCGACTTCGACGCTGGTCGAGCCGCTGTCGGAATAGAACACCCAGTCGAGTCCGGCGGGAGCGAGTCCGACAAGCGCCTTGGCCAAGCATTCGGCAGGCTCGTGCGTGAAACCTGCGAAGATGATCTGGTCGAGGCTCGAGGCGGTCGTCTCGATTGCCTTTATAATGCGGGGATGGCGGTGGCCATGTGTGACGACCCACCAGGAGGAAATGGCGTCCAGAATGCGCACGCCATTGGCTTTGTGGAGATAGGCGCCTTCAGTCAGGACGATTTCAGGGATTGCCGGCTCGAGCGCGTGCTGGGTGAAGGGATGCCACACACGGGAATGCGGCATCATTCGCCTCCGGCAATCAAAGCGAGGTCGAAGCCGGCAATCATCGCTTGTCTCAGCGTTTTGTCCGTTAGCGGATCGAGGTGCGGCAGCCTGCCGAGTTGCGGCACGTCGCCGAATTCCACGATCGTCCGTTGCGTATCGGTCATCTCATCGCCGATGAAGGCGATGCCAGCCAGCGGGATAGCGCGCGCCCGCAGGGCCTCGATCGACAGCAGGGTGTGATTGATTGTTCCGAGCGCGGTGCGGGCGCACAGAATGACCGGCAACTGCCATTGCTCGAATATGTCGATGAACCTTGTCCGGCGGTTCAGCGGCACCATCAGCCCGCCGGCGCCTTCGATGACGAGCGGTGTCGGCAGGACCGGAAACGAAAGATCGGCAGCCTCGATCGAAACGTCGTCGATTTCGGCCGAACGATGCGGCGAAAGCGGGCTCTTCAAGCGGTAGGCTTCCGGCAGCACGCGCCCCGACGGCAGCCCGGCAAGTCGCGCAACCGCCTCGCTGTCGGTCTCGCCGTCGAGGCCCGATTGCACCGGCTTCCAGTAGAAGCCGTCAAGCAGGCCGGCAAGCCCGGCCGAAAACACCGTCTTGCCAATTCCGGTGTCTGTTCCGGTGATGACGATGCGCTTGGTCATGTCGCCTCCGGTCATGTCTGCGCCAACACCTCGACGAGCGCCTCGACCATGGCGGAAATGTCGGCTTCGCCGATATTGAGCGTCAGTGAGATGCGCAGCCGCGACGTGCCCTCGGGCACGGTCGGCGGACGAATGCCGCGTATGTCGAAGCCGCGGGCCTGCAGGCGCGCCGCCATTGCCATGGTGCGCCTGACATCGCCGATCACCAAGGGCTGGATCTGAGAGCCACTTGGCATCACACCGCAGCGATCGACCAATTGGCGGCCTGCGAGGGCAACGCGTTCATGCAGCTGAACACGCCGCATAGGCTCGTCGGCGAGCATTGCGAGCGCTTCGCGCGCCGCGACCGCCATCAGCGGCGATGGCGCGGTGGCGTAGATGAATGGCCGGCAACGGTTGATCAGATACTCGCACAGTGTCCTCGGCCCGGTCACGAGCCCACCAGATGCGCCGAGCGCCTTGCCGCAGGTGTGGAGCGCGACGATGTTGTCGCGGCCCTCGAAAGCGGCGGCCAGCCCCCGGCCGTCCGGTCCCCAGACGCCGGTGGCGTGCGCCTCGTCGACGACGAGGAATGCCTCGTGCCGATCGGCAAGCGCGACCAGGCTCTCCAAAGGCGCGCAGTCGCCATCCATGCTGTAAAGGCTTTCCACCGCGATCCAGACGCATCCCATGCCGCCTTCGGCGCGCCAACACGTGATCGCATCCTCGACAGCATCGACGTCGTTGTGCGCGGCCAGCTTGAACTCGGCGCGCCCGGCCTGCGCACCCTCATGCATGCTGGCATGGGCGAGCTCATCGAGGACCAAAAGGTCGCCCTTCTGCGGCAGCGCAGTCAGCAGAGCGAAGTTGGCGATGTAGCCGCTGCCGAAGAATAGCGCGCCGTCGGCTCCAAAGAATGCTGCCGCGTCTGCCTCGAGCTGCTCGTGTTCCGGTGCATTGCCGCGCAACAGCCGCGACCCGGTGGCGCCAACCGGCGTGCCCCGCGCAATCGCCGCCACAACCGCTTCGCCAAGTCTTTTGGAGGCGGCAAGCCCGAGATAGTCGTTCGACGAGAAGTCGAGCCCGGCGCGCGGCTTCAGCGTCCGCAGCCGGTCCTTGCGCGCCAGTCCCTGCAAGGTCGCCTCATAGCGGGCAAGCGGTGCCCCGTTCATTGCGCCTCGAGTTCCATCGGCTCGATGCCGAGGCGCCGGAACAGCAGGGTATCCTTGTCCTCGCCGGGATTGTCCGCCGTCAGCAGCGTGTCGCCGACGAAGATCGAGTTGGCGCCGGCAAAAAAGCACAGCGCCTGCATCTCGTCGGTCATGGCCGTGCGGCCGGCGGAGAGACGGATATGCGATTTCGGCATCATGATGCGTGCCAGCGCGATCACGCGCACGAATTCGATCGGCTCGATGGGCTTGGCGTCGGCAAGCGGGGTGCCGGGGATCGGGATCAGCATGTTGATCGGAACGCTTTGCGGATGTTCCGGCAGGTTGGCCAGCGTCACCAGCATGCCGATCCGGTCCACCGGCTCCTCGCCCATGCCGACAATGCCGCCGCAGCAGACATTGATGCCGGATTGGCGAACGTGCTCGAGCGTCTCGAGCCGCTCCGCAAAGCTCCGCGTGCTGATGATCTCGCTATAGTAGCGTTCCGACGTATCGATGTTGTGGTTGTAAAAGTCGAGACCAGCCTGCTTCAGTCGAGCGGCTTGCTCAAGATCGAGCATGCCGAGCGTCATGCAGGTCTCCATGCCCAGCGCCTTGACGCCTTCGACCATCGCCACCACCGCATCCATGTCGCGCGCCTTGGGGTTTCGCCAGGCCGCGCCCATGCAATAGCGGGTTGCGCCGGCGTCACGCGCTTTCTTCGCCTCGACGATGACGCGCCTGACCTCCATCAGCTTCGACGCCTTCAGGCCGGTCTCGTGATGCGCCGACTGGCTACAATAGCCGCAATCCTCCGGGCATCCGCCCGTCTTGATGCTGAGCAGCCGGCTGAGCTGGACCTTGTTTGGATCGAAATTCTGGCGGTGCACGGTTTGCGCGAGGAAGAGGAGATTGTTGAAGGGGGCATCGTGAAGTGCCTGAGCCTTCTCCAGGGTCCACGCTCCAGGGTCAGGGGATTGAGCCTGTGGCGATGTCTGCGTTGGACTGGCTGTTTGCATGTCCATGCTGTTCTCCGGTTCTGCCTTGCTTTGCTGTCTGATTGACGACGATCGGAAAGGACAGTTGATTCGATCCTGTTCGTTCCTCAGGCAATCATGAGTCCCAATAGTCGAGGCCGATATCCAGGATCGGCGCGCTGTGGGTCAGTCGGCCGACTGAAATCAGATCAACGCCGGTCGCGGCAATCGCTCGCGCTGTATCGGACGTGATCCCGCCAGAAGCCTCGGTGATAGTGCGGCCACCAACGATTGCGACCGCGCGGCGAAGATCGGCGAGGGACATGTTGTCGAGCAGAACCGCATCGGGAGCGAAGCCAAGTACCTCCTCCAACTGGGCCAGCGTATCGACCTCGACTTCGATCTTGACGAGATGACCGGCCCGTCTTCGTGCTCGCTCGAGCGCCGGGCGAACGCCGCCTGCGATGGCGATGTGGTTGTCCTTGATCAGAATTGCGTCGTCGAGGCCGAAACGGTGATTGGATCCGCCACCCGCGCGCACCGCATACTTTTCGACTGCCCTCAATCCGGGCGTCGTCTTGCGCGTGCAGACGATCTTCGCGCCATATCCACGAACCGCAGCGACGATCGATGCCGTTGCTGTAGCGATGCCGCTCAGATGGCACAAAAAATTGAGTGCCGTCCGTTCGGCTGTGAGAATGGCCCGGGCAGGGCCAACCACTGATGCAATGACCTCTCCATCCATGACATTGCAGCCGTCTGCCCGCTCCACCGAAATTTCGACATCAGGATCAATCAAGCGGAAAGCGAGCATCGCCAGATCGAGGCCGGCGACAACTCCGGACTGGCGCGCCGCCAACACGGTTCCCGCTTGGTGTTCCTTCGGGACGATGGCCTCCGTGGTCAAGTCGCCGGCTCTGCCAAGGTCTTCAAGAAGAGCTGCCCTTACAAGCGGCTCAAGCATGACCGTGGGAAGCGGTGAGAGCGTCATCACTTTGCCCCTTCGAGGCTTGGGGAGTTTCCGAGTTCCCGCGCAGCGGCCAAGGCGGCTTCGAGGGTGATTTCGGACCGTCGGGCGACAGTCGCATGATGAGGAAAATCTGTCCGGTAATGAGCGCCGCGGCTTTCTTGGCGCAACAAGGCGGCAACCGCGATCATTAGCCCGACAGCCGCCGCATCCGAGGCCGCGTCCTTGCTTTCGGCGAGCGGCAATAAGGCACGTGCGGCTGCTTTCAAACCTTCACCATCCCGGACGATGCCGAGTGCGCGCGACAGGAAAACACGCACGGGTGTCGGAGCGGGCGATGGGTAAACGTCCGCAAACGCAGGCTTTGTTCTGCGAGCAGGCGTTCCGGCGACACTTTCAGCGACCCAGCGGGCGCATACGACGGCCTCGGTCAAGGAATTGCTGGCGAGCCTGTTGGCGCCATGCAGTCCTGTCGAAGCGACTTCGCCGCAGGCCCACAGCCCCTTGACGGACGTCCTACCGGAGCCGTCCACGGCAACGCCACCCATGTGGTAGTGTTGGGCCGGACGAATGGGGATGAGATCGCGCGCGGGATTGATGCCGGCTCCACGACAGGCTGATGCGATTGTCGGGAAGTGTCGAGCAAATTCCGGGCCAGGCCGTTGCCGCGCGTCGAGAAAAACACGGTGGCCGTTGGCAAGATGGTTCCAGACGGCGCGCGCCAAGACATCACGAGGCGCAAGTTCCGCCCCTGGCACGCTCTGGAGAAAAGCCTGGCCGGTTTCGTCGATCAGGGCAGCACCTTCGCCGCGGACGGCCTCGCTGACCAGCACCATAGGGCGTTCCGGGCCGTCAAGCGCGGTCGGGTGGAACTGGATGAACTCGAGGTCGGCAAGGACAGCTCCAGCGCGGGCCGCAAGCGCCAGGCCCTGTCCGCAACTGCCCCAAGGATTGGTGGTGTCGAGAAACAGTCCCCCGATCCCACCGGTGGCGAGGACGACCCGCCGTGAGCCGAAGAAGACAGGTCCTATCGAACCGCTCGCCCAGACGCCTCGGATCGCATTCTCTCGCACCGCCAGCCGGCGCGCTTCCACGCCCTCCACGACAACAATCGACGAAGTGGAACGCACAGCCGCGATCAGGGCACGCATGATCTCACGGCCGGTGCCGTCACCATGCGCATGAACGATGCGACGTCGGCTGTGTGCGGCCTCCAATCCGAGGCACAGCGATCCTTTCGGCGTACGGTCGAAGGGAACCCCAAAGCCCGCAAGCCCCTCTATCGCCTTGGGCGCGGCTTGGAGGATGCGGCTCGCCACGTCTGTGTCGCAGAGACCATCCCCGGCGGCAAGCGTATCGGCCAGGTGCAGTGCCGGATCGTCGTCTTCGCCGAAACTTGCAGCCAGACCACCCTGTGCCCAGGTGCTCGAATTGTCAGCTCCCAGCAGCGTCCTGGACAGAAGAAGCACCGGCTCCGGCGCCAGTTGAAGCGCGGTCATCAGTCCGGCGATGCCGCCGCCGACGATGATGGGCCGCCCGAAGAAGCTGCGGATATCGGCGCTCAAATTGCCAGCATCCGTTCGACCGCAAGCCGCGCGCGCCCGGCGATCCCGGGTTCGATGGTTACGACATGGTGGTTCTGCTCGAGCGCCGTGCGGATGTTGGCAAGTGTGATCCGCTTCATGTGCGGGCACAAATTGCAGGGCCGGATAAACTCGACCTCTGGGTGCGCTAACGCGACGTTGTCGCTCATCGAGCATTCGGTCATCAGCACGACACGTGGCGGCCTTTGTCTTTCGACATAGTCGGACATGGCAGCGGTCGAGCCGGAAAAATCTGCTTCAGCCACGACGTCGGGCGGGCATTCGGGATGCGCAAGCACGATCACGCCGGGATGGCTTTCGCGCAACTCGCGGATGTCGGCCGGTGTAAAGCGCTCATGCACCTCGCAATGCCCTTTCCAGGCGATGATCTGCACATCGGTCTGGGCGGCGATATTCTGGGCCAGATATTCGTCCGGCAACATGATCACCTGGGGAACGCCAAGGGATTGGACGACCGCCTTGGCGTTGCCGGATGTACAGCAGATATCCGACTCGGCTTTCACTTCGGCCGACGTGTTGACATAAGTGATGATCGGCACGCCGGGATAACGCTGGCGCATCAAGCGCACGTCTTCTGCCGTGATCGATTCCGCCAACGAACAGCCTGCCCGCAGATCGGGAATGAGCACCGTCTTTTGCGGATTGAGCAGCTTGGCCGTTTCGGCCATGAAATGTACGCCGGCCAGCACGATGACTTGCGCCTCGATCGTCGCAGCCTTGCGGGCCAGTGCCAAGCTGTCGCCGACGATGTCGGCCACGCAATGGAAGATCTCGGGCGTCTGATAGTTGTGCGCCAGGATGATGGCGTTGCGCTCGCGCTTCAGTGCAAGGATCGCCTCGATATCCTCGACGAAAGCCGGCCATTCGATCGGCGGGATCACTCGTCGGACGCGCTCGTAGAGAAACGCGGCCGTCGGCAGCATGGCGCTCATCGACCCCTCCAGCTTATACTCTAGTTGAAAATAACCAGCATATACTTGCTGTGAGTATAAGGGATGTCAACCCCGCGCCAGCGGCAATTTTGTCCCGGCGATGACCCTCTCGTCGAGAGCGGCGTGGCGGAACCGGTAAAGCTTCGCTGGCCGGCCGCCGGTCTCCGTGGTGGCCTCTCCGGTCTCTTCGACCAGCTCCTGCTGCTCGATCAGGCGGCGAAAGTTCGGCTTGTGGATGAGCCTGCCGGCGAGCGCCTCCACGGTTCGCTGCAGCTGCAAAAGCGTGAAGACCGGCGGCATCAGCTCAAAGACGACCGGCCGGTATTTGATCTTGGAGCGCAGCCGCGCAATGCCGGTCGCCACGATGCGGCGATGATCGGCGACCATAGACTTGCTGGGCACCAGCGGAGGCGGCGTCGCGTCCCGTCCGCTTCCGGCCTCTTGGACCAGGCCTGCTTCGTAGACCAACTCATAGCGTTGAAGCGTGAGTTCCTCGTTCCAAAGGCGGTCGTCGAAGCCGAAGGCTATCGTCGCCCGCTGCCAGCGTTCACGTCGCGCGGCCGCGTCGCTGACGCCGTCTGCCCATTCAATCAGGCGCGGTCGCAGAACGTCCAGCACGACCGGAGGCGTGCCGGAGCGGTGGTCCTCCCATGGAAAATATTCATACCAACTCTGCCAGCCGCACTTGGGCGAGCCAGCTGCCTGTTCCTTGCGGGTCAATGCGAGATAGCTGATGGAGATGACGCGTTGCTGGCGCTCGGCGCCGATGCGATCCCGATCCGCGAAGGTGTAGAGTTGCTCAATATACCCCAGCGGATGGCCGGTCTGCTGCTCGACCCACCCCCTCAAACCGGATTGCAGCGATCGGTGCTCAAGCGCAAATGGTCCGGAGGGCAGGGTGTCCGCCTGGCCGATGGTGAGGACACAGGGTTCACTGTCGTTTACGGCGACGACAAAGGCGATCAGGTCCACTTTGACTTCGTCGGCCTTGACGGCGGCTCTGTCTTTCCTGGGTCCTATTGCCTGATCGTCCATGTTCGCGAAAGTGGTTGGCCAGCTCGGGGGCGCCTGAATCGATTTAAGTGTAAGCGCGCCTGTCCGCACGTCAACACCGCACAGCTGCACGGCCATTTTTTAGCTCTTCGCACTTGCACAAAAATGTGGCAAACGCGACACCCGCGGTTGGTAACGTTGGGGAAGGAGGGTCCATTGAGTGCGTTTGGTGACACCAAGGCGATTACACCGCCGGATATTCGTTCGCGTAAAGGTGGGACGCCGCTCGTCTGCCTCACCGCCTACACGACCCCAGTCGCCCGGCTTGTCGATCCCCATTGCGATGTGGTGCTGGTCGGCGACAGCGTCGGCATGGTTCTGCACGGCCTGCCCTCGACGCTCGGTGTGACGCTGGAGATGATGATCACGCACGGCCAGGCCGTGCGCCGTGGCCTCGAGCAGGCGCTGATGGTGGTCGACCTGCCGTTCGGTTCCTTCGAGGAAAGCCCCGAGCAGGCTTTCCGCAATGCCGCGCGCGTCATGGCCGAGACCGGCTGCGCGGCCGTCAAGCTCGAAGGCGGCGAAACGATGGCAGAGACGATCGGCTTCCTCGCCGCGCGCGGCGTGCCGGTCATGGCCCATGTCGGCTTGACGCCGCAGGCGATCAACACCATCGGTGGCTACCGCGTGCAGGGCAGAGGCGGGGATGCCGAGCGCATCAGGCGCGACGCGCTTGCGGTGAGCGAAGCGGGCGCCTTTGCGGTCGTGCTGGAGAAGGTTCCCGAGGCGCTCGCCCGCCGGATCACCGGGGAGGTGGCGACCCCGACCATTGGCATCGGTGCCTCGGCAGCCTGTGACGGCCAGATTCTCGTCGTCGACGACATGCTGGGCCTCTTCGGCGACTTCCGGCCCAAATTCGTCAAGCGCTATGCTGAACTGGGGGAGGCCGCTGCGGCTGCGATCGCGGCCTATGCGCGGGAAGTGAAGGAGCGCCAGTTTCCGGCCGCCGAGCACGTGTTTGCCGATGCGCCCAAGCCCACCGACGCGGACGGCACCAAGAGCGGAGAAGCAGCGTGAGCGTGCCGATTGTCAGGAGCGTTGCCCAGCTTCGCGAAATTGTCGCCGCATGGCGCCGCGAGGGCGTGAGGATTGCCGTCGTGCCAACGATGGGTGTCCTGCATGAGGGCCATCTCAGCCTGGTGCGCGCGGCACTCGTGAAGGCCGACCGGGTGATCGTGACGCTCTTCGTCAACCCGAAGCAATTCAACAGCCAGGCCGATCTCGCCGCGTATCCGAGCACCGAGGACGAGGATGCCGCCAAACTGGCACCGCTTGGCGCGCACCTGCTTTATGCGCCGGATGCAGAGGAGATGTATCCGGCGGCCTTCGCCACGACCGTTTCGGTGTCCGGTGTCAGCGAGGGCCTGTGCGGTGCCTTCCGGCCGGGACATTTCGATGGCGTGGCGACCGTCGTCGCCAAGCTCTTCCTGCAGACCAGCGCTGACTTCGGCTTCTTTGGCGAAAAGGACTTTCAGCAGCTTCAGCTAGTCAGGCGTATGGCCCGGGACCTGGATATTCCAATCACCATTGTTCCTTGTCCGACAGTCCGCGAAGCCGACGGTCTTGCACTATCATCGCGCAATGTCCGGCTCTCGCCAGCAGAGCGTGCTGTTGCCCCCAAGCTCCCATCGGTATTGCTCCAGACGGCTGAGCGGCTTGCCCGCGGCTCGCCCGTCCTGCCAACGCTTGCCGATGCGCGCGCAGCAATTCTGGCTGCGGGCTATCGCGAGGTCGAATACCTGGAACTTCGCGACGAGGCAGATCTGCGACCGATGACAAGCCTTGACCGACCGGCACGCTTGCTTGTCGCGGCCTGGCTCGGCGGCACACGGCTCATAGACAACGTCAGAATATCACGGGTTTCAACAGATTAACGGGGTTCTCGGCACGCGCTGTATCCGTCCGGGGATCGTTTAAAACAAGGTCTCTGCCTGGCATCGAGCGATCACGGAGGTTACGCAAAGCGCAAATGCATCGCGTGTTTGAGAACTTCGTCGAGCAACTGTCTGCGAGTGTTGATGCTGCCGATCTCCGTGAGGCAATGGCATCCGCTGCAGCCGGCTTCGATTTTCCGCTATTCGCCTACTTCACTTACCCGTCGGCCCCCGGCGACGCCCCGCAATTGATCTCAAACTATCCTTCATCCTGGACATCACGTTATCTGCAACAGCGGTACCACAGTCTTGATCCGGTCATCCTGCGCGGGCTGCAAGGCTGGGATACCTTCGATTGGGGTGTGGATCGCGCTCGGCACTGTCTGCCGAATTCGCAGCAACAAATTCTGGAGAGTGCGGCTGAGTTTGGCATCCGCGGCGGCCTGACGATATCCATGCATGATCATCGCGGCCGGTTTGCTGCCCTGACCTTTGCTTCCGACGAGTCCCGCCCGCCTCTGTTGCGGTCACTGACACGTTACGAAAAAGCATTGCAGCTGGTGGCCATCAACTTTCATAGCCATGTCCGGCGCAGGCTCGCCGACGATCGCGTGGTGGACGGTGTAACGCTCACCCCGCGGGAGTTCGAGTGCCTGAAATGGGCGGCGCGCGGCAAGTCGGCTTGGGTTATCAGCCAGCTTCTCGGCGTCTCAAAGCGCACCGTGACCTTTCATCTGGAAAACGCCAAGGCAAAGCTTGGCGTTCGAACGATCAACCAGGCCGTTGCACGACTGGCTGCCTCCGGCCAGGCGAGATCCTGATTCGTCGGCCACGATAGCTGTAAACCTCTACAGGCTGCATCGCTGCCGGCTTTGCCCTTCGATGGCGGGAACACATCCCGCACGGAGGCGACCATGATGCAGCTGATAACACCAGACCTTTACGACGAGTTCGCAAGCGAGCTCAAAGAGATGCACGGGCTCAGGTTTCGGGTGTTCAAGGAAAGGCTCGATTGGGAAGTTGATACCGAAGACCAGATGGAAACAGACCCGTTTGATGGTCTGAAGCCTGTCTATCTGCTCCTCAAGGGATCCGACTGGCGAATTCGCGGTTGCGTGCGTCTTTTGCCCAGCACCGGACCCACAATGTTGCGCGACACGTTCCCGGTGCTGCTGGGTGCTGACGTCGTGCCCTCGACTGCCGACATATGGGAGAGCAGTCGTTTCGCGCTCGATCTCCCTCCGTCGGCGCCCAAGGCAGCGGGCGGGCTGGCCCAGGCAACCTACGAGCTCTTCGCGGGCATGATCGAGTTCGGCTTGGCCAAGGATCTGACCCGGATAGTAACGGTGACGGACACGCGCATGGAACGGATCCTTCGCCTCGCGACGTGGCCATTGTCGCGCATCGGACAACCCAAGTCCGTCGGCAAAACGGAGGGGGTGGCCGGGTTTCTCGAGATTTCCCACGCGAGCCTTTTGCGCATCCGCAGCAGGGGACGTCTGAGCGGACCGGTGCTGTGGCAACCGGTTCTAGGCCCGTCGGCATTGTGGACACCTGAGCCGTGAAGCGTGCTGGTCTGCCCAAGGAAGCGACGGTCGGTCTTGAATGCTGGCCGGACTGGCGTCGTCACGAAGCTTACCATTACGCCAGACGATTGCCACGCACTGCCCGGGCCTGGGAGTTTCTTCGGCGCAATCCACAATTCCAGCGCGACCACGCCAAAATGGCACCGTCCGCCTGCATTGTCGGAGCCCAGGCCGACATGAAGATAATCGAGTTGACGACAGGATCATCTTTCCTAAGACAATGGAGCCTCCTTTTTCGCGGACGCGCCACAGTCGGACGCTACGTCGGCAAGGGTCTTTTGGGATCCGCGCGACTGCGCCCGTATTCTACGGGCGGCCGCGGAGCCGGTTGGGCTCGACCACGGTTTTGAACCGCTTGACCTTTTTTCGCTCTCATGCTGCAAGGACATCCTGCTGACGCCTGCCGGCGTGCAGCACGTGCTGCTGAGGGAGGACTGCCGGAGTCTGCAGATCGCCCTTTCCGGTGCATCCGTTCTCCGCCCGTTGCGGCTATATGTCGACGCGATCGTGCAGCCGCAGCACCTGAAGTTCCATGTCGCTGCCCTTCAGTTCCTGAGCGACATCAATGGTTGCGGCCGCCTGGCAGCTGCTTGCTTTCCGCCGGAACCCCGCGGAGCGCGTCTGCGGATCGTGCTCCAGGCTTTGGATGGCTCGCTTGCGGGAGCATCTCATCAGGAGATCGCCATTGCCCTGTTCGGGAGACGCCGTGTCGAAGAAGATTGGTCTCATCCAGGTAGCCATCTTCGCGATCAGGTGCGTCGCGCCATCCAACGTGGCCGCTACCTGATGAGCGGCGGCTATAGACAGTTCCTGATGTAATTCGGGTGCCAGCTTGGTGATTGTCTTGTTAGAAAACGCGCAGGCATCATCTCCATTTCTCACTGCTATTGTGCCTTGTACAAAACGTAACACGCGCCTAGTTCTTCCGCTGCGGGAATCGGGTTTGAGTAATACGGACGAAGCACTGAGAACCAAGGCTTTTGTGATAGTGCATTCATGCCCCGAGAATCCTGATGACCGTTACGAACCCCCAGAAAGCCGGCGCTGACTGAAACGGTCGCTGAACGTGCTCTGTGGCGTGCGCCGCCTGACTCTCGGTTTCGGCCATGCCGACTAACAGCGTATTGATAGGCCATCGCGGGCTAAGCTCTACCGGCGAAAGCCGCGTCAAACTGGCAGGCAATCAGAAACTTGATCGGCGGCGACGATGATTATGATCAACGTGACGAACACGTGAATCATGCCGACGGCGCCGACGTTGCCGATGATGATGATGCCGATCATGCGTCGCTGACGCTGCCTAACTACAGTGCTTGTGATCATGCCGATCACCGCGTGATCATGAGCGGCGGCGGTCCGTGGTCAGGTGCGTAGCCGGGATGGTTCGCGCATGGCCGATTGTTCCTTCGTGCCGCGGGGTGTGGGCTTGCGTTCGGGCATGAGGGCGTCAGGCGCAACGAGAAGTTAGATCAGGGCCCACAAACGCGACTCATCCATGGGGTGGATGATAGTTATCCCTACAATCAATTGTACCAATATTACCGAATACTACTACAAGGTTCCCAATGAACGCGGCCGGATGGGTATCCGTCTCGCGTGGGCTGAAGCTGCCGGCAAGAATGGGGAGACGAACATGTGCGGGATTGTTGGCATCGTTGGGCAACAGCCGGTGTCGGATCGGTTAGTCGACGCATTGAAGCGTTTGGAATATCGCGGCTATGATTCCGCCGGCGTTGCGACGATCACCGAAGGTGCCTTGCACCGCCGGCGCGCCGAGGGCAAGCTCGTCAATCTCGAGAGGAGACTGAAGGAAGAGCCGCTGAGCGGCAACATCGGCATCGGCCACACGCGTTGGGCAACCCATGGGGCCTCGACGGAACACAATGCACACCCGCACTTTACCGACGGTGTCGCCGTCGTCCATAACGGCATCATCGAGAATTTCATCGAGCTGAAGGACGAATTGGCGGCGGCTGGCGCCGAGTTCCAGACCGACACCGACACCGAGGTCGTCGCGCATCTCTTGGCAAGACACCGCCGGGACGGCATGAGGCGGCAAGACGCGATGCGTGCCATGCTGAAACGCCTCAGGGGCGCCTATGCGCTTGCTGTCCTCTTTGAAGATGATCCGTCGACCATCATGGCGGCGCGCAACGGACCACCGCTGGCGATCGGTCACGGCGACGGCGAGATGTTCCTGGGCTCCGACGCGATCGCGCTTGCTCCCTTCACCAATGAAATTACCTATCTCATCGAGGGCGACTGGGCCATTGTCGGCAATTCGGGCGCCCATATCTTCGATTTCGACGGCCATCCCGTCGAGCGTCCGCGCCATACCTCCACGGCCGCGGCCGATCTGGCCAACAAGGGCAACCATCGCCACTTCATGGAGAAGGAAATCTACGAGCAGCCCGAAGTCATCGCCCATGCTCTCCGTCACTATAGCAACATCATAGAGAATTGCGCCGACATGGTTTCTGGCATCGATTTCGCCAGGATCCCGAGCTTGGCGATCTCGGCCTGCGGGACCGCCTATCTCGCCGGACTGATCGGAAAATACTGGTTCGAGCGCTATGCGCGCCTGACGGTTGAAATCGACGTTGCGTCCGAATTCCGTTACCGCGAGATCCCGTTGTCGCCGCAGTCGGCGGCTCTTTTCATTTCGCAGTCCGGGGAAACCGCCGATACGCTCGCATCGTTGAGGTACTGCAAGGAGCGTGGGCTGAAAATTGGCGCTATCGTCAATGCCTGCGAATCGACCATCGCTCGGGAGGCCGATGCGGTCTTCCCGATCCTTGCCGGACCGGAGATCGGCGTCGCCTCCACCAAGGCGTTTACCTGCCAGCTTGCCGTTCTAGCCGCACTCGCCATCGGCGCCGCCAGAGCCCGCGGGACCGTAACCGAAGATGAGCTGCAGGCGCTCGTCAGGAGCCTCGCCGAAGTGCCGCGCGTCATGGGCCAGGTACTCAACAGCATCCAGCCGGAGATTGAATTCCTGTCGCGCGAACTGTCAAAGTGTCGTGACGTCCTGTATCTCGGCCGTGGCACCAGTTTCCCGCTAGCGATGGAAGGTGCGCTGAAGCTCAAGGAGATTTCCTACATCCATGCCGAGGGCTATGCGGCGGGTGAATTGAAGCACGGTCCTATCGCATTGATAGACGACAACATGCCAGTGATCGTCATCGCGCCCCATGATCGCTTTTTCGACAAGACCGTCTCCAACATGCAGGAAGTGGCTGCCCGTGGAGGGCGGATTATCCTCATCACCGATGAAAAAGGGGCAGCCGCATCGAAACTCGACACTATGCACACGCTTGTGCTCCCGGCTGTCGACGAGATTATCGCGCCGATGATCTTCTCGCTGCCGATACAGCTTCTTGCCTACCACACGGCGCTCTTCATGGGCACAGATGTAGACCAGCCGCGCAATCTCGCAAAATCGGTCACGGTCGAATGATTGCGAACCTTTATAGGTGGCGATGCTCGTCCATCGAAAGCGCTACCCCCTGTCTGGATCCGAAGCCCGGATGAACCAGATGACCATTGTTTGCTGCAATTTGGGAAACTCGCGGTCGCCGCATCATTACAATCGCCATCCTTTTTTCGGCCGGTCGGGCGATTGCACAGAGCAGCCGGATCGAGCTTGCTCAAGCCGACGTCAGCACAAAAGCGCGCGGCCCTTTCGGCTGTTTCCTCGGGCGCCCTATCCTTTCGGTCTCCGAACAAGCATCGGCGGCTTAAAAAATTTGGTTAACACCGGTGATCGATGTGTGATTCAAGCACAAGCGCCGTCTTTCGCTGCATCGGCGGTGGAAATTGGTCAAAGGTATCAGCGGCCGCGAGGCTGGGTGGACGGTCCCGCGAATAGCCACTGGAGGCGTCAGTGAGAGTTCGAGTTGCTGTTCAAGAAAGCCATCGGGGAGAATGAGTCGTGTAGGATCGCAGGTCGAATGCGCTACAGCCGATCAGGCCATCTCATGGCGGGCAGGTTCTTAGAACTTGATCAGAAGCAGGTGAGCCGCCATATTCCGACCCGGCTGCCAATTTCAAGTGGCCCATTCCATGGATGAGGCCGGTCCGGCCGAATGGACGTCCATTTTTTTGATTTGCTGGGTGTGCGCCAGGGTCGGGGAGGAAATCTCCCGATTTGTCAGGCGCTCCCATCTTCTTGGAGATGTTTATGAAGGATTCGCGCATTCCCGAGCCAGTCTTGACGGCTATGTCGCAGGGGACCCACATCATCCGCGCTTATCGTGAGCACCTTGGGTATTCAATCGAGGACCTCGCGGTCGCGTGCGGGCTTGCCGCTCAGGAAATCCAAAACATCGAGCGGGGTCTAAAGTACAATAAGGGCTATCGGAATCGGATAGCGAGATCGCTGTCCATACCTGTGGGAATTCTTGAGGCAGAGTCGGACATATCGGACGCCGCCTGATCAGTCGGATAATCTGCAATGGGTGGAAGACCGCTCTTGTGATGTGACGTTTGCGGCTGATAGTCGTCGCTTGATTCCGTTGGACGCGAATGCCTTCTGGCGCAGTACCGCCAAGAGAATTCTCGTCCACTGTCCGAGTCAGGAACTGCACACGGGCTCGCCGAACAGGAAGAGGGCTCGCCGAACAGGAAGTTGGAACGCTTCTTCATGCTGTCTTAGCGATATAGCCGCCCGGAGTGCTGCGACACGTGCACGATAGCATCGGCTCGCGACGATCGATTGCTAACAGCGAACTCATGCTGGTCGGCAAGGCGATACTGGCTGGAGCATCAACTCGGCCGACGAGAGTGGCCCCCCATCCTAGACTAGGCAGGATCGGCCGACATGGCCGGCATCGCGCGCCGCTCTGAAAAGAGCACAGCGGGCATCCAGACGCTGCCGGGTTGACTATGGGTGTCGGAACAGCAAAAAGGGGCCGCTCTTCATGAGTGGCGTGCGCCGGCAGTCTAACCCCAAGCCCCCCCGCCAGGCTGCCGGCGCGCTTCTAGGAACATCGAGGTAGGGCACTACGCTTCCTTGTCCGACTACGCCTCGATCAGATCCCGAGCAGCCAGCCAGTGTCCGACCGTCGCTTGCGCCTCTGCCCGCCGAGCCTTGTGCTTCCTCCAGCGAGTCAAGCCGATCACCATGGGTGTCGCCAGTTCTGGTGCTCACCCATGTGCCATTTGCGATCTCGTGTCGGTGAGAGCACCGCAAGCACCTCCCCTGCTACGGCAAGGCGGCTTGCGTCGCCCGTGTTGTTACTATTCTTCGCTGTGATCGGAGTTTTTTCGTGGCTTCGGAATCGGGACATTCGGCTTTGCAAAAAAATAGGCCGTCGTGGTCGATCGTCACGCCCCCGAGTTCGGCGGCACGATGGAATGACAACGGCAGCGCAAGCTCCATTTGCGCGAGGGGCTCGTCCCTTCAAATACTTGATGCATTTGCGCTTTGCGTCCTCCGTGCATGTTGCTCGATGCCAGGCGGAGACCTCTGTCTAAACGATCGCGCATCGATGCAACGCCCGCGCGTTGATCGCCATCATCGCGGCGATCGCTTTGCCGCGACCGCCGCGGCAGCGATGCGCATGCAAAAATTCACAGATGCATTGTAGCCAAATGCTAGCTGCCCAGCAAATGTCCGGCATTTCGCAAGGCCCCTAGGAAGAGACTGGCATGGCCGTTGGCATCGATCTTGGCCTGCATGGACAGGGGCATGCTGTGCCAGTTCTCCAGGGGCGTAGTGAAATGTGAGAACGTACCGTTGACGATGCACTGGTGGGTAACAAGACCCTGTCTGTCCAACGCCAGCACGCCGATCTGGTCGCCCTGATATCGGATGGCTGCGACCCGCTGGACCTCCGCGTCACCGTCGACCCGCACGTCGAAAAGCAGGATGCCGCGGCTCCTGGTGGCTACCTCGGCGGCCTTTTCAGCGAAGCTTAAGGAGAGCGAGCGGACGCTTTCGACCGCCAGCCGTAAAACCATCAAATCCAGTTCATCCACTGCCATAAGATACCTGCGCGCAACACATGGGTGATAGCAATCGACCACACCGCTTGTTCACAGATGTCGGCTCACGACCGATCATTCAGAGTTTGCCGGTCAGTCCATTGACCGAGGGCGTGCTCCGGTTCGAACGGATCCTGAAGCGGAATGCGCTGGATCTACGGAACCCGAGGAGCAGGCCAGCCAAAGTTGCCGCGACAATTGATGTCGTGATCATTCCAGACATCTGCATCGGCGTCGCTGAACATCCCACTGGTAAGTCCGTTCTCTTGCGGCAAGCCCATCCTCGGGCCGTCTTGTACCTGAAAGCCTCGCGGTGGCGTCCCTCGAAGCTCGGGACCGCCGGGCGCTTGATCGTCGAGAACTTTGTTTACGAAGGTCCGGACCTCCTGCAGAGCATATTCCGGTGCGCTCGCCTTTGAGCATTCCGCTGAAGCGTGACGTTTCGCTAGTCCGTGTTCCTTGCAGGCTCACCGCGAGGGCGCCTTGCACACAGCGGCACGTCAGCGCATGAAACTCGTCCCCCGTTCACTTCACAAAATGGATTTCCTGAAGTACTGGGAGCGCAGAGAAATCTCCGGTCGCAGCCTACCCGGTTAAAACAAGGACCCAACAATGAAGACTCTCGTCGTCTGCTCCGGCGGATTGGACTCCGTCACCCTTGCTCACAAGGTGGCAGCGGAGCACGAACTCGCCGGCCTCTTATCTTTCGATTACGGCCAACGGCATAGGAAGGAATTGGGCTTCGCCGCCCTTTGTGCGGAGCGACTGAGCGTCCCGCACCGCATCATCGACATCCACGAGATCGGCGGCGGCCTTTCCGGCTCCGCGCTGACCGATCATGTGGACGTGCCGGACGGCCACTACGCCGAAGACACGATGAAGGTTACGGTGGTGCCGAACCGGAACGCCATCATGTTGGCCATTGCCTTCGGCTTCGCCGCAGCGCACGACGCTGACGCGGTGGCGACGGCCGTGCATGGTGGGGATCATTTCATTTATCCCGACTGCCGTCCGGCCTTCATCGATGCTTTCCAGATGATGCAGGACCACGCGCTCGACGGCTACGCGAAAATTCGCATTTATGCACCCTATGTGAATCTCACGAAGGCGGACATTGTTAGGAATGGAGCAGCATACGGCACGCCATTTGCGCAGACCTGGTCCTGCTACAAGGGCGCCGAGCGTCACTGCGGGAGGTGCGGGACCTGCGTCGAGCGGCGCGAGGCGTTTCATCTCTCTGGGCAGCCGGACCCCACCGACTACGAGGACTCCGACTTCTGGCTCGATGCGCTGCGAAGGAGGACCGCGTAATGTTCCGCATCACCAAGGAATTCCACTTCTCAGCCTCGCATCAGCTCACCTCGTTGCCACCCGATCACCAATGCGCGCGCCTGCACGGGCATAACTACATCGTTGAAGTGGAGCTTTCAGCGAGTGGACTGAACGACAACGGCTTCGTGCGCGACTATCACGATTTGGCGCCATTCAAACGCTACATCGACGAGAGCTTCGACCATCGACATCTCAACGACGTGCTGGGACATGAGCAAGTCACGGCGGAATATCTGGCCAGACATTTTTATGAATGGTGCAAGGCACGCCTGCCCGAGATCTCGGCCGTGCGGGTCAGCGAAACGCCGAAAACCTGGGCGGAGTACCGGCCATGACCCATACGCATCCGGCAATTCGCGTCAGCGAGATTTTCGGGCCGACGATCCAGGGCGAGGGCGTGCTCATTGGTTTGCCGACTGTCTTCATCAGAACCGGCGGGTGTGACTATCGCTGTTCCTGGTGTGACAGCCTCCATGCGGTGGATAATCAATTCCGCCATGAATGGGAGATGATGTCAATCGACACGGTGTGGCAAACCGTCGTTGCGCTTTCCGGTGGCCGGCCAGTGATGGTGTCACTGTCAGGCGGCAATCCTGCCATTCAGCCGTTTCGTGCGCTCATCGAGCGAGGCCATGGTGAAGGTTACCGTTTTGCGCTGGAAACCCAAGGTTCCGTGGTCAGGGACTGGTTTGCCGACCTTGACGTGCTGGTCCTCAGCCCGAAGCCGCCGTCAAGCGAAATGAGGACCGATTGGGCCGCTGTCGAGGCGTGCATCGAAGCGGCGCAGGAGAAGCCGCAAATCGTGCTCAAGCTCGTTGTTTTCGACGATAGTGACTACGCTTACGCGAAAGACGCCGCCGCGAGATTTCCGCGACTTCCGATCTATCTGCAACCCGGCAATCACACGCCGCCACGCGCCCGAAATGAAGACGCGCCTGTCGACCTTGACGGAATAATGAAACGCATGGAGTGGCTGATTGAAAAGGTGACCCGCGACAGGTGGTTCGAAGCCCGCGTGCTGCCGCAGCTGCACGTAATGCTCTGGGGTAACAAGAGAGGTGTCTAGCCTGCGCCCGCTAGGGCGACGGCCTTGGGCATAACCACAACAAGATGTCGACCATCTGGATGCCGATCGCAGCCACCTGAGGCAAAGTGCTTGCGTCGACGGCCTTCCAGCGGCTGCCAGCCTGCGTGTAACGCCCAGAGCGACCTCCAATCCCCGACGGTCGGCCCTTCCTTCGATGAAGGGCACGCGCCAGCGGCGAGTGCAGAAATCCGCACAAGCACGGCGTGAGAGGTCCTGCGCGTTTCTCGCGCCGCCGCGTTTTGGCACGGAGCTTGCGGCAGCGTTGGTGCAGCGTTCGACCGGAGCGCCGCGACGGGAGAAGCCTGGGCGGGAGGAACCCACCTCGATCCGGTCAGGGAAAGAAACAGTGTCAGCTGCACAAGTCCGCAGCGCAGGCCCCGCGCCCCGCAAACCCTTCTATGCCAAGCTTACGCGCAGGTGCTTGCCGCCATCGCCCTCGGCGTCGCAATTGGCTATTTCTATCCGGGGACCGGCGAGAGCCTGAAGCCGCTGGGTGATGCCTTCATCAAGCTGGTCAAGATGATCATCGCGCCTGTCATCTTCCTGACAATTGCGACCGGCATTGCCGGCATGAACGATCTTCACAAGGTCGGCCGGGTCGCCGGCAAGGCAATGGTCTATTTCCTCACCTTCTCGACGCTGGCGCTGATCGTCGGCCTCATCGTCGCCAATGTCGTCCAGCCTGGCGCCGGCCTCAACATCGATCCGGCCTCGCTCGATGTCCAGGCCGTGAATACCTATGCCGCAAAGGCCCACGAGCAGTCGGTCACCGGCTTCCTGATGAACATCATCCCGCCAACGATTGTCGCGCCTTCGCGGAAGGCGACATCCTGCAGGGGCTGTTCTTCTCGGTTCTGTTCGGCATGGCGCTCGCGATGGCTGCAGAGACGGGCAAGCCTATCGTTTGCTTCCTTCAGGCGCTCATCGCGCCTGTCTTCAAGCTCGTCGGCATTCTGATGAAGGCCGCGCCTATCGGCGCTTTCGGCGCAATGGCCTTCACCATCGGCAAATATGGCATCGGTTCGGTCGTCAATCTCGCGATGCTGGTCGCGACGTTCTATTTCACCGCCTTCCTCTTCGTGTTCGGGGTTCTCGGCGCGGTCTGCCGCTACAACGGCTTTTCGATCTGTTCTCTCATTCGCTACATCAAGGAAGAGCTGCTGCTTGTGCTCGCAACGTCCTCCTCGGAGGCCGCGCTTCCCTCGCTCATGGAGAAGATGGAGAAGGCGGGCGCCAGGCGTTCGGTTGTGGGTCTCGTCATCCCGGCCGGATATTCGTTCAATCTGGACGGCACGAATATCTACATGACCCTGGCGGCCCTCTTCATCGCGCAGGCGACGAACACCGATCTGTCAATCGGCGATCAGGTGCTGCTGCTTTTTTTCGCCATGCTCCCTTCGAAAGGAGCAGATCGCATTACCAGTACTGGATTCGTCACCTTGGCTGCAACGCTCTTTGTCGTCCCGACCGCCCCTTTCGTCGGCATGACGCTGATCCTTGGCGTCGACCACTTCATGTTCGAATGCCGTGCGTTCACGAATCTGCTCAGCAACGCAATGGCAACGCTCGTCGTCGCGCGCGGTGGGCGACCCGGATGAAGTTCGATCGGCAAAGGCCCTCGCGAGCGGACCCTCGGCGCTTTGGTGGCGGAGGATCAAGTCGGCGGCGTTTCGAAGGGCGGTTGCGGCTGGCCTGCTCGCGCGAACGCCGCTCAGGCATTGCGGGCAGGGCACGAAGCCGCCGTAAAGGAACCGTCCGCTGACATCGGCAGCAATAGAGCTCCGCAATTCGCGTACTCCGGAACTGCTGGGGTTCTTGGAAGCTTTTCGAACTTTCTGGGTCGCGCCTCAGCCCGAATTGCGGGTGCTTATGGACAAAGCGGGATACTAGAGTCGGTTTTTTTATTGCTTCGAAGACACCGACTTATGGGCCTCTGCGCCAGATAACGCGTCAGCACGAACTTATAAGCGCACCACGTTTTGTACGCCCGCTTATCGCCTAATGTGGGTCATTGAGGGTTGCTATGCGGGTTCCTCTAAGCAACGTCGCCGGGCGCCGCGATACCAAGTGCGCGTCCCCTTGGCATCAAGATAATCGTCTAATCGCTGGATTTACGGCATAGCGTGATTTTGCACGGCGAATAGCCTGTGAAATTCGCTAACGAAAGAGATAACATGAGCAAAATCGAAGTGATGTTCGACCTTTTGATCGTCCTGATGAAAGACACGATGCGGATTCTGCCCGACGTGAAATTTGACCGAGGTTACCGAGTGCATCGAGCGGTAATGGCTCTTTATGCATCCATCATCGAGAACACAGACAGCACGATGATCCTCTACCAGGCCAAAAAGTCGGCTGGTATTGATATCATCTTGCGAACTAACCTTGAGGCTTACGTTGACCTCGTCAACCTATGTAGCAACGAGGACTACTACAACCAGATGCTGGCACTCTACCACAAGGACTGGCTTGAGCTTACGCAACGCGGGTTGGATGGCAACCCCTATCTCGAGTTCTTCAAGAAAGACCCGGAGGCAGCCAAAACGTTGGAGGAGCATAGGACCGCGTTGGCGGAGCTGCAAAAGCTCGGGCGTACCGCGACCATCTTCGAACGGTTTCAAATGGCTGGAATGGAGGACGTGTATCGCTCCGTCTACAAGGACCTTTGTAGTCACACCCACAACAACATCAAAGCCCTGGCCGATCAGCATTTTCACGGTGCAACTGGAGAAGAGGTCGAGGTCGTAATATTTGCGCCGATGGGCAATGAGGCGCTGTTATCCTCACTCGATCAATTCGTGGTCATTCTTGCTACCGCGGGACACATCGTTCACGATTACTTCCAATCGCCAAGTGCCAAGGAGGCCACGGCGTTTCATGAGCGTCGCACCGACCTTCAGTCCGTCTTCGATGATGAGGAAGATTGAGGGTTTAGAATCCGGTGCAATAAATCTAGCCGCTTTCGAACTGGTTTGGCACTCAGACTCGAAAGGGCCAGTCCATATAGCTTAAGCAAGGTCTTCGCCGCGTGATATCGTCGGCCATGTCCGATGAACTCAATCCCCGATTCCGCGAAATTCTCGCGCAAGCTGACGAGATCAACAGCCAGCTCGAGGCAGTAATGCCTTTAGTCGTCAAAGCGCGGCGTGCATACATGAAAAGCCGCAGTGACGCTGACCGGGTGGAAATGGAGCGGGTCGAGGGGGTAGCCCAGGACTTGCACCGGCAATTCTCTTCGCTCGGACCCGCGTTGCGGGAAGCAAGTGGGCTGCCGGATGAGGTTCTGGAGGCGATCACCGAGGATGAAGAGTATCCTATCGTGACATCGCAGACCTTCGGCGCAACCGTCTCCGGGCTGAAGAAACCCGCGTCACCGACTGGATCGAAAATGACTTGGCGCGGTCACTCGAGAGTCTCCAAGGCCTTCTTCCTCTACACTGGTTGGCAGCGCACCCGCGAACACGCGCGAGCCAATCTGACCTTCTGTCGATCACAAAAGGCCTTCGCCGGGAGAGCGAGTTTCCGGACCAGCACCGTCTGGCTCAGATGATCACCACGGCCAATGATTTCCTACTCGAACGCCCGGGCTACGATCATTTTGCTGGGGCTACCCTGGTGCCGCAAGCGCTGCAACTTGGCAGATATCTCGACTGGCTTGGGGAAGTAGGCGGGCACGCGACGAGACTGCCGCGCCTTTGGACAGGAGCGAGCGACCAAGTAGACTCGACCGCATTTGAGCTGCTGGTCGCCGCGCGATGCGCGGAAATGGGCAGGAGGGTCGAGTTCTTGCCCGAGACATCGGAAGCCAGCCCCGACATCCGGTGTCACGATCCCTATCCCATGGTTATCGAATGCAAGCGAAAGAGGTCGCTTTCGGACTATGAGCTGAACGAAGAGGCGGACATGAAAGGCATTTTCGGCCGTTTAGAAACGGAAGCCGGAAAGAAGGGACTTAGAGGCCGCTTTGATCTGACTCTGACTGTGGAAGCGAAGGCATGCCCGAAAGACGAGGTGGTAGCCCGGCTGGTCAGCCAGCGCTTGGCGCCCAATCCGGAGCGCGCCTTGGCATATCCTTGGGGATCGGTTGCCTATCATCCGATGCCGCAGACGATATTTTTTGGAAACCAAATGAGGGCACGTAGCCCCGACCTACTTGAAACAGCCTTTGGTTGGAATCCTGACCTGCCCGAGTGGGATGGCCTGATCGTCCGGACCGCCGAAATGAACGGCGAATTGATTGACGCATGGCGGTCACCGCTGGCTCTGGTCTGGAGAAACGATGCCCCGAAAGCCATTGTCAAACGTGCATGGAGTCCTGTTGATCTTTTTGGCGACGCGATGGGCCAAATTCCATCGGGCGAGTTCGGCATTGTCTATCTCGCCTACCACGAGGGTGCGCGCGAGGAAATCGCGGACAGGCGAAGCCGGAATTTGATGGACAGACTGAAAGCATGGGAACACGCGGCATCCATCCGGGTACCGATATCGGTTCTCGTGCGCCTTTACCCCCGTGCCCTTGGAGTCGGGAAGCCTGACTTGATTGAAAGCAATGTGAGGTTGGCTAGCGGCGAGTACGGTGAACCAGCGCTCTTCAGCAAATTTCCTACGACGATCTTCACCAGCACGCCGAGCACTCAAGCAGGCCGCAGTTAGATTACCGGCGTTCTAACACGTCAGCATCAGCACGGGATGTGCCGTTTCAATAGCCATACCATCAATGGCAGCCGTAGCCCCTGCACTTGGCTGCACCTCCGCGACGTTCCCAGCTGGGGAATTATCCCGGGCATTTCCTCCTACTCCAGGCATGTCGGAGACGACGCAAGCAGGCTTAAATCCAGTCCCCGCAACCAATTTCATCATAAATCAATAACCGTCCCGGTCTAACCGGGGCGGTTTTTTGCGTTCCGGGGCGCTGGCCCACGGCCCTTAGGGATTGGTTGTGGGCTGTAGCGACTCCGTTGCGCGAGACCACCAGACTTGATCGCCGGTCTCTGCTTCCAGTAACCTGAGCAAGGCGCCATTGGCAGCATCGCGGAGAAACACGCGATAGCCTTCTGCAATGTTCTCGGGCAACTGTGTTGAGTTAGCGAGGCTGAACAAAAGGGCCGAGCAGGCGTCGATCGTGCCCGAGACGATATGTGCTATCCAGGGCTTCAAGGAGACGATGTTCTCGTTGAAATAGTGCTCTGCCTTCCATGGGAAATCAGAAAAAGGTCGCATTGTGGGAACGACACAAAAGCCCTTCTCCGTAACGAAGAGTCCATCCGTGCGCGAGATGCCGTGGATGATGCCGTCGCGCAATTCGCGCAGCCTCGAGAAGAACGGCTCATAGTCCAGATAGGTTTGCGCCAAAGATGGTGGCAGAGCGTAGTCAGCAACTAGATCTGCGGGCGTGCGAGCCACCTTCGCGCGATAGAGGACCTTTGCAAAGCTCGTTGGCAGAGGATGCCTACGCCTTATGGCCTCGGCCTCGGGGTCGAGCGAAACCATGTGATTGTTCCAGCAGCGCGAAAGGGCCTCTTGCGTCAGGTCGAACACCGATCTCGCAACGATGAGGATGTACTCAAGCTCACTCCTCACGAAGGAAATGACCAGCGTGCCCTCGGTGTCTTTTGCGTGCGCGTGAAAGTGCTCGAGCTTGGCCGCACTGGCAGCCATTAGATGAAAATCGTCGGCGATCGCATGGATCAACGGCACAACATCCGGAAAACTCGCGCGCTGCCATAATATCTCGAAGAGGCTGAACCACACGTCTTCGTCGCGGGCTGCGCTTTTGCCCCAATAGGCCGAATGGGCGGCGTCAACCGGATGCATCTCCATCAACGTGCCATCGGCGGTCGGGAACCAGAGGTGCCAGGATCCGTCTTCCCAAATTGCCATCATGTTGATGGCTCGGCCGTTCAAGGCTTCGACGTTGAGATGCCGCAGCTTTTTCAGCTCGGAGAGCTTTGCTATCTCCATCAGGAAATCCCGTTTGAGAGACAAAACGTGTGGTTGTCATGGGCATGCTTTGGCGCAAAACGCCGCCCTTGACCTGTCAGTGATACCGCGACTGGCCGGATTAATCGCGGAAGCGCTTCCATCAATCCGGTCATTCGGGAGTCGGGTCCGCGTGGCTCGACGCGGCGGCCATTTTGGCCTCGAGGCGCGCGGCCTTCTCGGGCGTGTCGATATATTGGGAGAGCGTCGGCCGGGGACCGAAAACATTGCGACAGATGATTTGCACCTCTTTTCCAAGCCGGCGCACTTTTGTGGTGATGGTCGGCACCAACGAGCCATGGGCGCGGATCAAGTCATCGCTCGAGCGATCCTGGCCGATCGTCATGCGATAGGAAAACTGCGCTATCGTGCGATTGAGTTGCCGGACCCTGCGACTGTCGGAGATGTCGCGATGGCGCGAGATCATGTTCACCGGCCCCCGCTTGCTGGAGCCGCGCACAAGCATGTGAGCCGAAACCGGGAAGATCAGCTCGACCTCGCCGGAATGCTCGTAAGGCCTCCGCGCATGGAACGGCTGACGTGGATCATAGCTGCAGACCGGATTGTCCGATGTGAGGAAAGGCGTGCTTGTCTTGTTGTGCAGCACCTCGAAGCCGAGGCGGAAACAGAGGTCGCCGAAATTCTTGAACTCGCCTTTCATCGCCAGGAGCGTCTCGTGAGGGTTGACGCCTACCGGCACGGTGTCGAATTGGCCCGCGTAGCGCTCGAGCTGCGGAGGAAGGAGGCCGAGTTCCTCGCCGATCTTGTGCTCGCAACGAATTTTGGCCTCGATCATCAGCGCGTGCCGATCTCGCGTCGCCGGAACGCGTGCGCGCATGATCGTTTGCATGCCCAGCACATTGAAAGAGATGGCGGCTGACAGGCGGCGTTCCGCGAGCGCCCGCACCGTCTCCGGCCACACGGTCTCGATGGTGTTCCACAAATCCTCGAAACGATGGTTCTCTTGACCACCTTCGGGCAGCTTCTGGGAATAATAGTCTCGCTCGAAACCAATGGCTCGGGGGTTCATTGGCGGCAGCGGGTCTTCGGGGGCTTCGCAAAGGTAGGCCAGCACTCGGCCCCGGTCATCCGCAAAACCGTCCATATAGACGGCGGAGATGAAATGATGCCGGCGGTTGTCCCGGTTGATATCGTTCCTCGATGGATTGAGCATGCTGAACGGCTGCACGTCATCGTCGGCAGGCACATTGCCCCATGCGCGGAAATATCTAGGCGACTTCGTCATCCGCGCGTCCGGCCTCCTCCTGATGTCGCATTTCATCTGATTCCGACGATCATCGCTACTGGCGCTTCCAGGCTGGCGTCTTAGTCTGCAATGCACTCCCTTTGCAGGGAGCTCGAACATTCATTGTCCAAGGTCACGGCGTTTTCCGACGCTAAGCAATTTCCAGAGAGCCGCTACGAGCGCGGTGGAGGAGTGCGTCGCCCACGGACCATGGCTGCAGGCCCAGTGTGGTCGCACTCGGGGAACTGATTGCATCCACGAAACATCGACCCGTCTTTGTTGCGCCGCTCAACCAATTGGCCGACGAGGCAAGCTGGGCATTGGCTCAATTCGACTCCCTCGATCGTCTCGAAGCGGACTTCCTCGCCGGCGATCTCGCAAAGCTCGCGGATGTAGCGGGATGGCTGACGGCGATTGGTGAGCATGTATCCGATCGCGGAGACGGGCTGGATTATTCCTATGGCCGAGCTGCGGAGCGCCTTGGCAACCATGCGTCCAAATCGGAAATCGAGGGCTTTCTGGCTGCTCGTCCACACTTGGACCGAGATGCTAAGGTGATGGTGGCATGCTCAAGAAGGTTGATGGATTTAGGAGATCGTGCCGGCGCGCTTCGCCTATTTGTCAAAGCCGAGAAGGCTGCCGTCACAGGCTATTGGTCATCCTTTATGGGCGGCGAAAAACTCGAGTTGCAAAGGCTGCGGATCGAGTTGGAAGGCGATGCAGGGCGCGAGAAGGGCTACGATGTCCTTCTGGGCGAGCTCACGACAGGCCAGACTTCTGGCCCCGCGCTTTTTCTCAACCTAGACACGGTTTTAGAGCAGGTCACCGTCGAGATGCCACACGAAGCGCTGTGGATCGAAACCGAACAGCACTTGCGGCAATACCGCGAGTATCGGATTGCAGGGCCCGTTGAACCCATCGCCGGCATCGCTAGCTATTCGGATTTGTTGGCGTTCATTGTCTTAAGGCCTTCGGCTTCTCGTGTCCTACAATTCTGCACCATGGGCGGGCGGCCGCCTCTCTGATTGCGTGCCGGGGAGGAGGCGAGCGCTTCTTTGCCACATTCTTAGGGTTGCTGAAGCAGCAATCTGACGGTCATAGGGAGGCAGCGGCTCTAATCTTTAGGCTCCGAGATGTCTCTCACTTGCGCGACGTTTTGGTGGCCGAGGCCAAATGCGCTGCGTCTAACGATGACTTCGTAGTCTCCAGTCAGGCCAAGCGCGTGCTCGTTCATCTTGGCGAGCCGTTGGAAGAGCACGCTACGGTGCCACTGCCGGCATTTTACCGGTTGGTCACAACAGACCCCGATCAGGCGATGGATTTCGATCCGCCCCCAGGGCTTGGTCCCGGCCAGCGCCCAGTTTGGTCAGATGATCCGTGGACATGGACAGCATTCTTGCGGTTTCCGTTTCGGATACTAGCTGATCATTGTGACGTATCGTTGGATTTGTTGCGTCGGCGATGTGCTGATTTCATGAGGAAGGAAGGCGGGCGAGCCGCGTTCGGCCCGGAGGCAGAGGATACCATTTTGGCCAGCCTACGGCGGATGACGCTGCAATTCACTTACCGTCGACCCTTGCCAATGGCAGCTGTGCGGGGGTTTGGGAAGATGCTCAACGAGTTGGCGCTTGCGAATGCGGTCGATCCGCGGGTTTTTCCAACGGTCTGGCCTGAAATCGGAGGCCCATCGTTGTCAGGATTCGCGATTGAACCCGAGCCGAGGCCTGATTGGGTGCCGCAGCCCGATTTGCCCCACCGAGAACATGGAGGCGTCAAGCAAGAGGAATGGCTAGAGGCGGCGGAAGGCTCGCTTTGTTCGGCTGTGATCCCCGGACAATTTGTTCTTGCCGAGAAAAGCTTTTCCAGAGTGACAGTGTGGCGCGAGAGGGCAGAATGCTCACGGCTGGTCTTTCCTGTACAGGTCGACTTGACAGACGGCATAGAGGGCCTGCCATGTCTCGTCGAATTGGACGATCTCCGGCCTCTCTACCGGGAGAAGGAAAGCAAGCTTATTTGCCGCATTCCAAGCAATATCTTTGGCGATTTGGGCGAATCCATCATCACGATTTGTCCATTCACTGCCAGATCTCTAGGTTGGTCGCGCTCGAGAGCGACTCCGTTGGAGCTTCTTGATTCGGACGGATCGATCGTTGCTCGTACCGTTTTATGGATTGATGGGACCGACACCACAGACAGGCGCGACACCGAGTTATACGGGACCGGTCAGGCTGTAATTCTAACAGCGAGCGGGCGGCGGCAACTGGAACAGCAATACGGTCCGCTTTTCTTGAGCATCAATGCAACCCATCGCATTGAGCGCGACGGCAAGGGTGAGGTACACCGAACCGTAGTCGCGCCTGAGCAGTAGCCCCGGCCACGGCTTGCCGGCCATCTGCCTTGAGACCGTCCATGTTCGCGCCGCGATGTCGGCGCAGCGCAACAGCACCGACAAGGCCGATGCATTGGGCATCGCTCATCTGATGCGCACAGGTTGGTTCCGCCAAATCAGAAAGCTGCGACCGGACGAAGCTTCTGCTGATTCACCGGCGCAATCTGAAAGCCAAGTTCCTCGACCTTGGAGACCATCATCAGGCACTCGCTGAAGTCGTTTGGCATCCGTCTAAGCGAGGTCGGGCGAGGGACCTTCGACCAGGCGGTGCGCACGCCTGTGGCGAAGGATCCGCTGTCGGCTGAGCTGATGGACGCCATGCTTCGGCGCGCGCCGCGCTGTGGCGACAGTATTGCCGGCTGCACGATCTCGTCGTGAAAATCGTCGCGCAAACGAGACTTGCCATCGCTTCATGGCCATTCCAGGTGTGGGCCCGGTGACGGCGCCCTCGTTCATGACGGCGATCGAGGATCCGTCGCGCTTTCTCCGCTCGTGCGATGTTGCGCTCTACTTCGGGCTGACGTCGCGGCGCATCCGGTTCCTCGATCGACGTTCGGGTGCGCATCTCGAAGCTGGCGACGCGGACGTGCGGCGCGCGCTATGAGCCGGCGTCGGGCCTGATGACGCGCTTTAATCGATCCGACTGGGTCAAGAGCTGGCCGGGCGATCACCAAACGCTGCTGCTACTGTAAGGCCTGCGTCGCCGGTGCGCGCAAGCTGGCAGTGATCATGCATGCGCTGTGGAGCGACGGCACGTTCCATGTCGGCGACGCGGCCATGAGTGACACCGACGCCGCGCAACGCGCCCACATCAAGGATCGACGCCTGCTCGGAGCGCATCGATGAGCGGCGCGACGGCGGTTGAAACGCATGGCGCCCGCACGCTGACGGGCGCCATCTGACACAAGGAGATCCGCCCCGGCGGATGAGAACCGATGCAGACCAGGAACGACGGAACGCACGTTATCTTGCCTGCGGCCGCGCCGACGAACAGCCGGCAGGACCGCGCTCGATTGCCTGTGACGATGCTCCGTCAGCCCGATGGAAAAGTGCGCCACGACGGTTCGAGCGCTGCAACCATGCAGCCGAACCACTCCGTCGCAGAGCGCGGAAGATTGCACGGCGCATCGGAACTCGACGGTCAAAAGCGGAATCGTAACGCAGAGAATAGATTCCTGTATTATCGTAGACGGAAGGAGGAACGACGATGCCTACAAAGTATCGCCAAACACAACCGATTAGGATGGCTAGATAAAAGGCCGCGAGTATTCCCAGTTTTCGCGAGGTGCGGGTTTTCCCTGCACCTCCCAAGATTGTCGATTTTCGTTCTTCGTCAGTAGCTTAGTGCGATGTGTGGCCGCCCGGCTGGCCTTTGTGGTGGGCTGGGCCGAACGGGAGGGCGTGGTCAAAAACTGTTCTTGAGGTAGCCGCTCGTCGGTAGATAACGAGCTGTTGAATAGACCACGTTGGAGCCTCACCGACCTAGCCTGAGGTGGCCCGCGATCGGCGAACGGGGCTTCACCCTCGGCCAATGGGACCAACGTCGCCAGCGTCGGCCGTAGGATGGCGGCCGAGCGCAGGATCGGCTGGCGCCATCCTCCGCACGGCGGATACATAGGCTTCACCGCCCCAATGGAAGCGCCCGGTCGCGACAAGCCGGCGCCCAAGTCGAAGTTTCGGTAGGGCGGTCGGGCGCGGCATCCTATCGGAGATGCAGGCAATGTGCATCGCCGAGCCACACAGGCTCTCGACTCCTTGGGTCTGTTCATCCTGACACGAATGCGCAAACCGTCGTGTTATCGTCTAGTGGCTTACGTCACTGGCCTAATCGCCATCAACGCAAATGGGAGAGTTTGTCACGTCTAGGATCAACCGCCGCGCCTTGCTCCTCCACTCGGGCAGCGCAGTCGTCGCCTCGTCGGTCACGGCAACGGCGCTCGGCGCAGAGCCGTCGAGCCGAGACTCAGAGCCGTCCAATTATCTGCGAGCGCTGATTGAGGCCCACAAGACAGCCTATACTGAGTTCGGCAAAGCCTTGCACGAGATAGGCGGTGGCAGCGGCGTCCCCGCCAGAGCCAGCCGGGAAGAGGAGAGGGCGCTGCTCGCCATCTGCGGCTATCCTGCCGTAAGGGAAGGGGATCGCTTGGCCAAGGCGCGATATCTTTTAGAGATCGAGGCGCGCGGCGAACTCGACCTCGCAGAGCATATGCAAGCCGTTCTCCGATCGACGAGGTTGAAGGGTTGATGTGACCGACGCGCGGATGGTCAGGTAATGAATGTCTGGTATCCGCCGGTCGGTCATTGCGGACTGTTGTGCAGAAGCAGACGCCAGAATTGCTTCGAATTGTCCGAGAATGTGAATGGGACTTTTACACTGAGACTGGGGCCACGAAAAATGCCGCGTCCTTTGGGTGCGGCATTGTTTTGGTGTTCCCCTCATGCCACCCAACGGCGCAATGGTCTTCATGGAGTGCGCGTCGGTGGCTTATGGACCAGCTCACCGTGTCCAAAAAACAGAGGCAGATGGCAGAGCGCGATGTGCCCCCGCGACCGTTCCTCCTCACGCCCGACTTGCCACGAACCCGACTTGAAGCGGGTTTTTGTTAGATGATGCTCTGCAACATGATGAAGGGCGATTTCTTCGCCTCGCCTCTTCTCATCTGCGAGAGGTACATATCGAAGTTATGGACGATGCAGACCCTGAATTTCCGCTTTGCGAAGCCCTTTAGCGCCTTACTTGAGGTCGCGGTCAGATATCCCAGTGTTATCAGCGAGGGCGGGAAGTGGTCGTCAGGGGGCAGGTCGGCCTTCAGCTTTTTCAGCCTTGCAGGAGAGATTTCGTGCACAATCCCGATGAACTGGGCGAGCAGCATCGGGTACACGACAAGCTTCTTGACCTCCGCGAACGTCGCCAGTGCCTTGTTATCAAGCGCTACCCATTTTTGCTTCGGTTTGGATTTCGGCACCTGGTCGTCGCCTGTAACGACGGCCACGTCGACGACGTAGACCGCCTCATCTTTATGGCCACCCATTACCGATAGGTTGGAGTGTATCTCGTATAGCTCGGCACCCTTTACGCACCTGAACCATGAGAAATTATGCGGATAACCGCGAGACGACAGCTTGGCGGCGAACAGTCCGTTGATAGCGTTCTCAACCGTGACGGTGTACCCAGCCAACCGGTAATGCTCGGTCGCCATGGTAAGGGCGCCCAGCTCAAGAAGCGCCGTCTCCCTGACAGCCAGATGCTGGAATTGAACCGAATGCTTGTTGATGAAGGCTTTAAGCTCTTTCTCGATCTGTGAGACGTTCAATCTTGCCTCGCAAACATTCTAGCCGCCACATCACTCAAACTGGTGGTTTCCGCAACGACGTCGGCGATATCGAGCTGAGCGATGAGCTTGTAGAGTTCCTGGCGGAGGTTTCTCCCTCCACAAATGCCGAGGAGTCCTGGCTTATTTCATCTCGACCTACACGGAATCCACGCGTTTGGGGAGCCCCGTCTAAACCATCAGCTGTGCGCGTTGCCGCGCTGATGCAGTCATTCATGATCCAGTATTGGCTGTTTACGTTCGACCAGATCCTACGGATGGCGACGATGAGCAGAAATTGGTCTAGTCTGTCGCCGCTGATTTCGACGCGGGCGTCTCTCGCAATATCAGGAACGACCGCAGCAACGGCATCGACGTAGCCATTGACGCCCTCCCGCAGTGAATACGGAAGTCTTTCAGTCATGCTCGATATTTGTCGGTTTGGCATTAGCCCCCCAAGGCGCAGCAAGTTGCTGGAGACGGACTACTATCACACAAGTCGGTTTTGCCGTCATCCAGCACCTCGTATGAACCACCGCCCCACAGTGTCAGGAACTCTTGTGCCTCTCTGTTCTCCAGCAGACCGGTGAAGGCCAGCATGTCGAGGGTGGCGGGTATAAGCCGCATCAGTTGCCGTAAATCGACGAAGCCCGGCTGGAACCCCACCTGCCAGCGTGGTCTTATCCCCATACGTCCGCGGATGTATGCGGGGCAGCCTTCATGCGCGTCTCAATCTGCAGCTTCCGCTTGGCAATCAACTCGTTCGAGGAGCCGATGGGCAAAAGGCCAGCTTCAGCGCGTTCCCGCTCGTTCAGGGTCAAGACTTCGTCGCGGGTGTAGAGGTTGCCGTTGCCGGCGATGAACATGATCCCGTCCGGCATCATGTCGGCGAGATCCATGCACTCATCCATGTACTTATGGGTCCGGTGCTGGACAGCCCTTCTCGGAGAATTCAGGGTATTTCGGCAGCCAGGTGTAGACTGTATCTTCGCAAGGCATCTCCTCCATGGCGCCAATCTTGCGCACGGAAGCCCCTTTTATGATTTCTAGGCAGATGGCGTCGGCCAGCTCAGGGGAATAGTCCGTTGGGCGCCCCTCGCGGCGCAGTGTCGGCTACAGCGACCGAATTGCTTTTCGAGCGTCCCTGTTTAGTCCCTTGGATTATAGGGCCGACCGGAATTGGCTGGCAAGGATTAAGGCAGCACTAGCTGTCCTTCTTCCCCCTTATAGCGGCCACGATCTGCACGACCATATTCACGATCTGGGGGTCAATCTGTGAAGAGTCCAGTGAGGAAAAGGTGGATGTCCGATCGATATTCCAGTGCTGGAACACTTCTCGGATTTCGACGGTGGTGGCCCTGTTCCCATAAGCACGCAAGAAGAACCGCCCGAATTGAATCGCATGAATTCGGTCTGACGACTTAAGGGATTCGCTCATATACGATTTGCCGAGCGAATAGGCATATCTAGCTAGCGCCGCTAGAATGGCGATTGCGATGACGTTGAGTAGAGAGACGGAGATCGCGCGTGGATAGTCCGGCGAGGCGGTTTGCGTATTGATAACTGAGTACGCTAGGTAGGCAGTCGTCGCCAGTCCAAGGACCAGGCTTCCATATCCTATCAAATACCAGTTTTGGGCGGAGTTCTTGTGCGTCTTCTCGTAGTCCTGTTGCGTTTTGATGGCATCATCAACAAAGTCCGCCAAGTTGACCTGAACGGCCTGCTGAATTTCCTTCAATTCGACTTCTTGCGCGGCTCTCCGGCCCTCGAACGCCGAGATGGCCTGCTCGATTTGTGGCAGCAATTGCTGCGGCTCTTGCTCGCGAGCGAAAATGACCTGTATGTCCTGAACAATCGTCGGAAGCGCCAGGTCGCCCAGGACGATTGGGAGAATCAGCATTTTGCCCGACGTTTCAGCGTAAGCGCGGGCGGTGCCTAGCTCCATCATCGGGTATTGTGAGTGCATCGTGCTCCGCGAAATGAGGATGATGAACACCTCGGCGGCCTTTAGTCCTTCGTTGAGTTCGGCTCTCCAGTTGATGCCGGCAGTAAGCTTCGTTCCTTCAACCGTTATCTGATGACCTTCGGCACGAAGCGCCATCATCAGCCCTTGGGCAAACTCATCATCCGGCGTAGTGTAAGAGACATATATTTTAGACATGTCGGCCCCCATCCCTTTGGCACTCTTACACGATTGGTTCGTCAAATGAAGCAATGGGATGTGTTCATTTCACATGCCTCGGAAGATAAAGAGGCGTTCGTTGAACCGCTAGTAATCGCCTTAAGAAGCCTGGGGCTTCAAGTTTGGTACGACAAATTCACCTTGAAGTTGGGCGACTCTCTTTCGCAAAGCATCGATCTAGGCTTGGTGCAAAGCGAATATGGCATCGTCGTCATCAGCCCCGCGTTCCTGTCGAAGCCTTGGCCTGCGTATGAGCTTGCCGGGCTGGTCACACGGGAGATCGGGGCACGCAAGGTCATTCTCCCTATCTGGCATCATGTGACCCGCGATGACGTTTTGAACCGCAGTCCCACGCTGGCAGACAAGCTCGCCGTTAACACCGCACATTCCTCTTCAAAAGATATCGCGATGCAGATTCTTCAGGTAGTTCGGCCGGACCTTTATGCAGGTACAGATCGCGCGGCTTTGATCGCACGAATGGACGGGACGGCACTTCGCAATATAGAGGCGGAGCTTGAGAACATGCGCGACGAGCTGCGGGAATTCCTGTGTCCCGACTGTGGCGCCCCTTTAACTGAAAGCATGGAGGTGCCGGTAACGGATGATATTCCGACAATCTACGAAGCTTTGAATGCGGACGACGTCAGATAGGGAGCGATATAACTGACCCGTGCCCCTCAAGTCCTTCGTTCCCAAAGTTCGATGCCATACCCATTCAAACGTACCGCAACGCCAACCTCTGGTCGGCCCTCGTCGCCCCAGGTGCGGTGCCACGCTTCTGGTTGAATCCGAGCGCTGGGCGAACGGAAGAAGAAGCGATCGCATCGCTTAAGGAACAATATGACCGGCGCGCCAAGAAATACGACAAGGACCGTTGGCGGCGCGAGCAAGCCATGATTGATGACTACGAGAGCCAGAGGGATCAAGAGGATTAGCCCATGCCGCCTGCCATGGGTGGCAAGCGGCATGAAGCTTCGTCATTCGCCAAACGGGGCGGTGACCAAGATTGTAACGAGCGCTGTCAGCGCAGTCCCGAGGACATAAAAGAGTCCAGGGTTCGAAGGCGGATAGCGGATCATCCAATAGGAAATTACCACGACCAACGTGGCCGAGGCAGCAGTATGGAGAGGCATAAATAGCTCCAATCTGGGTTGGAGCAGGTTCGGGCTGCGACGCGCGAGTGCCTGCCCCAACCCATTGCAAGGGTTGAAACTGGCCTCGGCGGCGTCCTCATTGACCGTTTTTACGCGGCTCGCACTGCCTAGGTTTATTCACCAGAATATGGCCGGCTATCGATGCGATGTGCGGGCATTCCTGGCAAATATCTCGCAAATGGGCAACTTAACGAGCTGTTTCGGGAGACGAGGAAACCCGGCTCACGTTACCCTTGCGAGAAATCGTGTGGCATGGACATAGGAACAGGTTACTGCACTGTCAAGGCGATTACGGAAGGCCGGGCAGGTAAGCCTTAGAACCGCCGATCCAGTCCGCAGATCAGCAACAGCACGCCGACGGACGCAGCCACGGTCAACGGCACGAAGCTGCAAAGGATGACGGCGTCGTTCATTTCGCACCCCGCGCTTGACTACCCGCCGATCGCCCGCCTTCGGCTTCCAATAGTGCAGCCGGTGCTTGCCTTGTCCCGAGCTGTTGGGAATCTCGATAAAAGTGGTTTGCATACAAACATTTCGACAGCGGCGTGTCGGGATGTCGAAAATCACACTGGCGAAGGCGCACGCGGTGGACGGTCACCGTGGAATGGGAGCAGTCATTACGCCCAAGAGGTTGGCGCGACGTCTGGTCAACTTGCACCGGCGCCGTAGCAGTTAGGCAGCGGAAATCTGGGAGACGTACTCCGGGGTTCTGTCATTTCCCATCCACTCGACGGGCAAGCCGAACGCCCCGTCCCCCTCCATTCTGTGAAATGAATTCGATCCCTGCGGCCTCTAATGCCTTGGCCAATGCTTCAAGCGTTGTTTGTCTGGGGATCGTCTGAGAGCTCTCTATTCTGGCAAGCGTACGAACGGTTAAACCCGATGCGTTTGCCAAGTCGTCTCTTGTCCAATCGATCAACGCTCGTGCTGCGCGAACCTGCTGAGGCAATATGTCCTTTTTCATGACATTCAACTAATAATGACAGCACACGGCCGCACAGGTGCTCGTCACACCGGCGCGGCCTGACCACGCCTAAGCTTCTGGGAGCTCGGATCATGGCTTCTCTATTCGGCGGCTTGGGGTCAAGCGCTTTTGTCATTTTCTGCCTTACCAGCTTCTGACATCATTCGCGGGTTCGTGCTTCTCTCCGGGATCGGCCCATTGGCCCTCCCTTGATGGGATTCAGAGAATAAGGCGGAACAATCTGATTCGCGTCCTGGCCAGCATGACATGACCGGTGCGCCCATGATCGCGAACTCACCTCATCCTTCGTCCCGCGACGACGTGCTTCCGCGCTGGGCGGAACTCTCTACCTCTTCTTCCCGGCCTTTTGTCACACGGCTGACGCCATGGTTTCCCGCGTCCAGCGGAACTCGCTGTTGTC